>NZ_JBEXID010000100.1:0-21836 GCF_040608395.1 Streptomyces sp. NPDC005181 | reverse complement strand
CCCGAAGACGCCCTGGACTGCGCCTGCCTCCTCTACCTCGGCGACCCCACCCCCTGACCAACACCCCTCCACAAACTTCCGCGGAGCAGCACTAGCCAGGGGTGGTCGGCGGTTCTGCAATGCCGATGAAGTTCCCGGACATGGACCGGATACGGACCGACCACCCCAGCATGGTGAGGTCGTCCGTGAGTGTCCGGACATCGTGGAATACCTTCACGATGCGGTACTGGCTGCCGTCATCGAGCCGGCGCAGCGCCGCCGGGGCCGGCTGGTTCGCGAGGACTTCCTCCTCTGCGGCTGCGGCGGGGCCATCGTCGATGAAGATCGCTTTGCCGCCCGGCGCGAGCGCGGCGGCGACGGTGTTCCAGAAGTCGGGCAACCGCGTCGGCGGGACATGGGAGAGCCAGAACGCGAAGAACACGGTGTCGTAGCGTCGTGGCGGCTGCCACTCGAACAGGTCGGCCTCAAGGAACTGGACGGTGGGGGAGGCGGTACGCGCACGAGCGAGGGCCAACACTTCGGCTGCCGCGTCGACAGCCGTCACCGAATGCGCCCGCGCGGCGATTCTCGGGGTCCACTGGCCCGTTCCGCAGGCCAGTTCCAGCACATCCCCGGCAATCGGGAGGTCATCGACGACAGCCAGCAGCTCCTGCAGGTCCTCGCGCTCGGCATAGGGTCGGTCGTATGCGGCCGCGCCGGCCCTGTAGTAGGCCATCTGCTCCGCCAGGAGAGCGTCGTCATCCAATGCAGGTTCCTCTCATCCGGGTTCGTTCGGAGCCAAGCGTGCTCAGCTCGCCGGCTTGGTCGCCACAGACATTGTCGGCCTTCACCTTTGGGCAAGGTCAAGAGTCATGAGGGCCTGGGGGCCGTCCCCGCCGACCGACCTCGCACCCGCTGCCGCCAGAGGGACCACGCCAGGGGATAGCGGGTGGGGCCAGTTGACGTCCCTGCGGCCAGCCCGGGCTCGAGAACACGCGTTGAACGAAGTCAACACGCCGAACGCCACGTCAATACAAGGTTTTCCATGGTCACCGTCAGTCAACGAATGTGGCCCAGATGCCCAAGAGAACCGGTTCAAGATCAGTTCGGTTAGGCAGGCGTGTTCGTGTGGGCAAGGGGTGCCGTAGGGGCGTCCGCAGGAGCTGAACTCGACCTTTCGCCGGTCGAAGTGCTCCTCGAACAGCACCCCGTACCCGTAGCTGCGGACCGTCAGCGCACTGCTGTCGTTCAGCGCCAGATCGCGCGGGCACTCGGTGGCTGGTTCGATCTCGTCGTCGTACCCGTTGACGACGATGTACGGAGGATGCGCCCTCCTCGCCGGGACCACCGCCCCAACGCGGGGAAGTCCGTCCGCCCCTCCATCGGTTCGTGCCGCCGGTCCACTCGTACTCGCCTCGTTGATCTCGGGAACCAGCACCGAGATCAACGAGGGGAGGTAGTGCAGAGGGCGGCTCGGCAGCGCGGCGGGGGAGCCGGACACCGCGTACCACCGGGCCGTGGAGCGCGATCTGCGCGAGGCGAGTGAGCGCAGCGCTACATGAGGGTGGCGGGCTCCGAGTGCCGGGGCTTTCGGAGCAGGCCCTGCCGCTCTTGGCCCGCCCTCAGAGGTCGTCGGGTAGGAGCCGGAACGCTCCATGGGCGGTGAGTGGCCGCATCATCCGGAAGTGCCGGTCGGTGGTGAACAGGTCAGCGGTCTGGAATGCGGCGGCGAGCACCACGTTCATCGCGTCAGCCAGCCCCACCCCGTGGCCGCCGTCCGCGTCCTGGTACCCGCGCATGACCGCCATGGCGCTGCGCAGATGCGGTGCAACCTCGGGCACTTCGAAGCGCCGCGCCTCGACCTGGTGAGCGACGAAGTCGAGTGCGTTCATCGAGGCACCGGCACCGACCCGGGCGGTCAGCAGATAGTCGAGTTCGGTAAGCACCATCGGCGACACCACAAGGTGGCCCGTGGCACTGAGCGCATCTCGGTGCGCTGCATGTTGTGGGTCCTTGGGCGTGAACAGGCGGTACAGGGCGTTCATGTCGGCGATCGCGACCGGAACTCACTCATCGACCGCACTCACGCCCCGAAGTGTCTCGTCGATCTCGTCGTCGGCGAGCACAGGCCCACCCAGGTCGGGAAGGTCCAAGGGCCCCATGGGGTCGGTACGGAAGGGATACGAGGGCCGCCCCAGGCGGGAGCCCCGGGGAACGATGTCCCCTATGGGAACGCCGTCCTTGGTGATAGTCACGGTTTCCCCGGCCTCGACGCGGGCCATGATGCGCGAGGTCTGCTGATTCAGCTCCCGGAGCGGAACTTCCCTGTTGTCGCTCATGACACCAGTTGTACTACTCGTTCTACATCCCGGCTCGGAGTGCGGGCTGAGGGCGCCATCGCATGACTGGTGTCCGGAGGGGCATACCCGCGCGGGTATGCCCCTCCGGTACGACCTCAGGCCGCTCCCGCTTCGACCAGGAACAGACTCGGCTCTCCCCACCAGGACACGTACAGCCCGTCGCGGGCCCGGGTGCAGGCGACGAAGAGCAGGCAGCGCTCAGCCATGAGATCCGCCTCGTGCTGGAGGCGGTCCACGTCGGCCGACGTCACGGCGCCCGGGTAGGGCAGCGCCCCGTCGTGCACGCCTATGACGGCCACGCACCGGAACTCCAGGCCCTTGAAGGAGTGCATCGTTCCGACGCGTACGGCTGGCGCGTCCTCCGAGGCGTCGGACCGCAACTGTGCTGCGCGGATGCCGGCGGCCGTCAGCCGTTCGATTGCCTTGGCACAGTTCTTGTTGAAGCGGGCGCTGACGCCGATCTCGCCGGGGCTGACACCGGCCTCGGTCCAGGTGCGGATCTGCGCGACGAGCGCGTCCAGTTCGGCCTCCTCCGACGCGGCCGCGTACACAGCCGGGCCGCTGCCGTGGAGGGCGGAGCGGTATCCCAGCAGGGTCTCGTTGGGGTCGTCGTCCTCCAACTGTGCGATGGGGCGGCCGACGAGCAGTGCGGTGGACCAGCTGAGGATCTCGTGCGTGCTGCGGTAGTTCTTCCGCATCTTCGTCGAGCGGCCCGCGACCTTGATGCCGAGGGCCTTCAGCGACACCTTCGAGTCGTAGATCCGCTGGTGCGGGTCGCCGGCAATGAAGAGGTCGTCGGGGCGCGCGGGGACAGCGGCGCGCAGGAGCCGCCACTGGGCGGGGTGCAGGTCCTGGGCCTCGTCGACGACGATGTGCCGGTACAGGGGCCCCTTCGCTTCGAGCAGGTCGGCGGCCTCCGCGCACGTTCCCAGGTACGTGCGCAGCCCGTCGGCGGCGAGCCGGTCGGAGAACTCCTGGACCGTACGCCACACCAGGGGGCGTTCGGCGGCCGGGAGGCGGCTCCCTCGCCCACGCCGGTCGGCGACTTCGTATTCCTCCGGACTCCGCAGGTTCTGCGCGAGGACGACGTGCTTGTACTCCTGGGCAAGGAACTGGGCGGTGCCCGTGAAGCCGGTGGCTTGCGCGGCCTGCTCCCAGCGAGGCTCCTCCTCGCTGCCCCGCAGCGGGCGGCGTGACGTGGAGACGACCCGGCTGGCCAGGGCGTCGACGGTGGTGATGTCCACGCGGTCGCGCAGTTCCTCGTCCTCGACGAGGGTGGCGAGCCCGCTGCGCAGGGCGGCGACGAGAGCGTTGGTGTACGTGGTCAGCAGGATGCGCTCGCCGTCGCGCAGGAACGTCAGCAGGTGTCGTACGCGGTGCAGGGCGACGACGGTCTTGCCGGTGCCCGGGCCGCCGGTCACCTGCGCCGGTCCGGAGTAGCTGGCCCGGTAGGCGACCTTGTGCTGGGAAGGGTGGAGAAAGACCCGCCAGGCCGTGAACGGCTTGTCGAGGATGTCGCGCAGCTCGTCGGAGGCGGTGATGAGAGCGATACGGGTGTGGGTGTGGCCGATGGCGGTCGCGTAGTCGCTCGTATCCACCGGATCGGCGGAGGCGGTGGGGAGGTTGAGGGACACCAGGTCGCGCCAGACCTCCTCCACGGTGAAGCCCTCGGCCAGGTACTCCAGCACCTCCCGCTGGTCCTGCGGGAAGTAGGGCGCGAAGACGGTCAGCTGTTCCTTGCTGGTGAGGACGCGGGCCTGGCGAAGGGTGGTCTCGTCGATGCCGAGGGCGGTCAGGTCGCCGTCGGAGACCTTGGAGAACAGCCGCTGGTCGGGTGCGGGTGCGATCCGCTCGTAGGCGGGGGTGAGTTCGTCGAGCATCTCGATGTCGCGGATCTCGACGGCACGGGTGACCGCGTTGATGCTGGCCTTCTGCTTGATCGCCCAGTCGATGGCCTTGTCGTGCGGCATCACGCGCAGCAGGACGAAGGTGTCCCCACGATCCGGGGCGAGGACGACGCCACGGGTGCCCTGGGCGATGCGGATGGTCCGGATCTGCGGATCCTTGGCCTGCTTCAGCGCCTCCAGTTTCAGCCCCTGGTCCTTGAAGAGCTGGTCCAGGGTGAGGCGCTCGAACTTCTCCCAGGCATCGAAGACCCCCTGCTTGACGGCGCCTTGGAGCTTGCTGAGCTGGGCGCAGAAGCCTATGTCGAAGGCGAGGTGCGGCATGGTGTTCCGTTCCGGTTACGTGCTGCGTGCGTCCTAGGAGTTCACGGTGTACGAGGTGTACGTGTCGCTCATCCAGCGCCGTCGCCGTCGAGCCCGAGGCGGATCACGGCGAGTGCCTCGGCGATCTCGATGCTCATCTCGTCCTTGGGGCCGAACAGCATGCACATGTCCTCGTGGAGCGGTTCGAGGATCTGCCGGGCCTCGGCGGCCCGCCCCTGGGCGAGCAGCAGCATCCCGATGTTGTGCCGCAGCTCGACGGCCTCCTCGCTGACGTCGCTGTCGAGGGTCCGTACGACGTTCAGTACGCCCTGGAGCGCAGCGAGCGCGTCGGTGACCTGACCCAGTTCGGCGCGACAGCGTGCGGCCTGGGCGCGGCAGGACCGTGCCTGCTCGCCGGTGGGGCCGGTGATGCGGGCGTAGGCGTCGGCGAGGCTGTCGAACTCGGGCAGAGCGGCCCGGTAGTCGCCACCGAGGAGGCGGACCGCCGCGCGCCGGCGGCGCAGTGCAAGGACCTGCTTGCTCTCGGAGCCGAGGGCGAGGCCGGCAGGCTCGATGACCTCACTGAGCACCTCGGCCGCCTGCGCGAAGCGTTCCTCTTCCAGGAGGGCGTCGGAATGGTCGTACGCCTCCTTGATGTCCTGGCGCAGCTGGGCGGGAACGGGCACCGGCTGGGACCGCGGGGCGGGGACGGCGGGCGTAGCACCTCCGGCCGGCGACGCCTGGGCGCGGGCGCGGGGCGCGTACGGGTGGCGGAACAGGCCGGTCGGGTCGGGAACGCCGGCCGGTCCGGCCTCGGTCGCGGTGGGCTCCTCGCCGGGCGGCGGGAGGAACGGCAGCAGCCGCTCGTACACCTCCTGCGTGTCGGCGGGCCGCTGCTCGGGCGCCTTGCGCAGCAGGTGCAGCACCAGCTCCTCCAGCGCCTCGGGTACGTCGGGCCGCAGCTGCCGCAGTGGGGTGGGCGCGGCGTTGACGTGCTGGAACATCAGCAGGTAATCGCTCTCCGCCGTGAACACGACCCGCCCGCTGAGGAGTTCGTGCAGGACACAGCCCAGCGCGTACAGGTCGGTCTGCGGGATGATGCGCCCGCCCCGGACCTGCTCGGGCGACATGTACTGGTAGGTGCCGACGGGGCTTCCGGTCGCCGTCAGCTTGGTGACGTCGGTGCGCAGAATCGCCGCGATGCCGAAGTCGAGGACCTTTACCGTGCCGTCGCGGGCCACGAGGATGTTGCCCGGCTTGAGATCGCGGTGGATCACCGGCACTTCGTGCGCATGCGACAGCACGGTCGCGACCTGCGCGGCGACGGCGACCGCCCAGCTGATGGGCAGGGGGTGGTCGGGGTGGAGGTAGGCGGACAGCGACAGGCCGTCGACGAGCTCCATCACCAGGAACAGTCGCTCGTACGACTCGTCGAGGACCGCGTCGTACACCTGCGGGACGCCGGGGTGCTGGATGCGCGCGGTGATACGTGCCTCGCGGCGGAACCGCTTGGCGAACTCCTCGGCCAGGTGCGGGGAGGTGATCGACGCCTGCCGGATGACCTTCACGGCGACGGGCCGGTCGAGGACGGCGTCATAGCCGCGCCATACGACGCCCATGCCGCCCTCGTTGAACTGCTCCAGGAGTTCGTAGCGGCCGGAGATCACCTGCTGCGGCACTTTGCCCCCGTGCGTGCGTGTGCTGGCCGGGGCGCGCTGCGGCGCTTGCCCCGATGTGGTTGGGGCCAGTCTCTCCGGTAGGGCAACCCCGGTCCAGCGGCGGTGCGATGGTGGGGGCTTCCTGCCGTGCAAGAGCTGGGACCACCTGCGCCGACGTGACCCCGAGGCGTATGAGGCGTACGCAGAACGCAACCCCAGCGGGCACCTGCTGAACGCTGAGGAGGTCGCCCGGGTTATCACTTACCTCCTCTCACCGGCCTCCGGAGCCGTGAACGGTGCCCACATCCCGGTTGACGGCGGCCAGCCGCAGGCGGGTCTGGGGACGGATCCGGGCCGGCGGGGCGAGGCGGCTACGTGAGTGGATGAGCGCCTACGACAGTCCCACGTCCAGTACGGCCCACACCGTTTTGCCCGGTCCGTCGATGCACGGATACCAGCCCCAGCGGTCCGTGAGCGCAGCAACCACGAGCAGGCCGCGGCCTCCATCCAGGTCGTTGGACGGTTTCGTGAGGGCGGGGATGCTCTCGCCGCGTGAGTCGGTGACCTCCACGCGCAGGGTCGCGCCCTCGGCGGATAGCCGCAGGCGGAAGTCGCGGCCGGGTACGCGTCCGTGGCGTACGGCGTTGGTGCTGAGCTCCGCGACGATCAGTGTCAGCACGTCGTGGGCGTCGCTTCCCTACGGGATGCCCCACGTGTCGAGACGTTCCCCGGCCAGCCGTCGGGCGAGTCGGGCACCGCGTGGGGTGGAGCTGAATCGCATGGTGAAGTGGTGCCAGGGAAACCGGGGTTGGGTGGGGCGAATGGGACGCACGGGGAGGTGTGACGGGTTGCTGTTCATGCCTCGACGTTGCTGCCTGGTGGCGTAGCGTGACCAGAAGTGACGCGCCGTCGGGTGTTGTTTGTACGCGATGGCGTGCGGTGTGTACGAGGCACGCTGCGTGACGATGTTCGGGGCGCGGCGTTGGGTCGGTGAGGTGGTGGGGTCGATGGACTCTTCGGAACCGATGGAACAGGGTGAGCAGGGCGAGCAGGGCGAACGGGATGACGCCGGGCCCCGGCCGGAGGACGAGCCGGGGTCGGGTGTGGTGACGGCGTTCGGGCGGCAGTTGAAGCTGCTGCGGGTACGGGCGGGGCTGGAGCGGGCGGAGTTTGGGAAGCTCACGGGCTACGCGGGCCAGTCGATCGCTTCCTTCGAGCAGGGCCGACGGATCCCCTCCCCCAGGTTCATCGACCGCGCGGACGAGGTGCTGGACGCCGGGGGCGTCCTCAAGGCGCTGAAGGAGGAGGTGGCGCGGGCGCAGTATCCGGCGTTCTTCCGGGATATGGCGCGCTTGGAGGCGGAGGCGGTGGCTCTCCACGTGTACGCGGCCCAGGCGGCTCCCGGCCTGCTGCAAACCGAGGAGTACGCGCGCGCCGTTTTCGCCATGCGGCGCCCGCTACTTGACGAAGACACTGTCGAGCAACGAGTCGCAGCCCGGCTCGCCCGACAGGAGATCTTCTCCCGTAGGCCGATGCCGACCTTGAGTTTCGTGATCGAGGAGTCGGTACTTCGACGTCCCATCGGCGGTTGGGCGGTACTGCAAGGACAGCTTGAGCAGATCATGCTGCACGCGCACCGTCGCAACGTGGAAGTCCAGATCATGCCCAACGAGCGCACGGAGCACTGCGGTCTGGCCGGACCCTTCACCTTGATCGAGAACCGCGACGGGCGGAGGATGGCCTACGTTGAGGTCCAGCGGGACAGCCGCCTCCACACCGACAGGTCGGCCGTCAGGGAGATCGAGGAGCAGTACGGGATCCTCCGGGCTCAGGCGCTGACTCCACATGAATCGCTGGCCTGTGTCGAGAAACTGCTGGGAGAGAAATGAGCAACCAGATGCCTGAGCCAACTGTGCCGGAGTCAGCCTGGTCCAAGAGCAGCTATAGCAGTGGCGAGGGCGGGGAGTGTGTCGAGGTTGCCAATGCCGCCGGAACCGTACACATCCGGGACTCGAAGGTCCGCTCCGGTCCGGTTCTGACGGTCACCCCCCAGGCGTGGGCCGGGTTCGTCCGGCTGGCCGCCGACCGGCCGGCCTGATCCGTACATTAGTAACCCCCGTGGGGGCCCAGTCGCACAGGCGGCTGGGCCCCCACGTCTTGCACGCTTGGCTGAGACAGAAAAACGCCCCCGCGCCGAAGAGCCGGGGGCCGACCACCAGATCAGATCCAGGTCACTTGGCGAACGTATACGCATTCATGCCGGGGAACGATGAGGTAGACGAAAAATCCGCTGTCGATATGTGCGGTATCTCCCTTCGAACCCAGCCCTTCGTACTGTGTTCCGTCGAGGTAGAAGGCCGCAGCAGCCCGCACCAGCTCGTCAGCTTTTTTTCGACCTCGGCGACGAACGCCGGCGGTGCGCCGCCGATGACGTACGCCTCGCTGGGTTCGTACTCCCACCTCCACGTCACTCGGACACCGCCTGCGTCGCCATGTCCTCGACGGCACGCAGCTCGTCCATGGCGGATCGGAATGCGGGGTCGTCCTTGCTGGTCGTGCCGTGGATCGTGGCGAGAGCACGGCTACGGCGTGCGGAGAGATCGGGCCGACGCTCGATCTCCACCTGAGCGGCCCAGTGGGTCAGCCAGTGCTGAAGGTGCCCGATCTTGCTGGTCCGAATGGCGGCGGCGAGTGCTTCTTCCTTGTGCTTTTCCATCTCGTCCAGGCGGTGAGGGGCGATCCGGGCGAGCGCCACACGGACGGCGTCGGGGGTACGTTCAGGGCGCGGGACCAGCTCCGTGCCGTGGTCCGGCTGTGTGCTCACGATGTCCTCCAAAGGGTGCCCCGGCCAGCATATCGAGCCGGGGCGTACGAATCAGACGTCGTCGTCCAGGCCCTCCTCGCGGCGGATCATCCGCCACGCGGCCTTGCGGGCGCTGCGGTCCAGGCTGGACTTGAAGCCCTTGTCGGGGCCGAAGTACTGGCGGCCCATGCCCGCGATGGTGTCGATGTGGTCGGCCATCTTGTCCGCGAAGACGTTGTCGAAGACGAGCCCGAAGTTGTCCTCGTCGTTGACGACGGCCGCCGCCCGCACCTTCGGGTCGGCCTTGGCCTCCTCGAACGGGCGGATGACGTCCTGCTCGGTGAACTCGGTGCCGAAGCGTTCGTTGAACTTCTCGATCAGCTGCGAGAGCAGCGACTTCTCCGCCTCCTTCGCACCGCCCGAGCCGTCGCCGAAGCCCTGCATCGTCGTCGGCCCCTCGGAAGTGAGGGAGACGTCGTAATCGCCGGTCTTCTCCACCCGCATGTGGCTGAGGTCGATCTCGCCTATGTCCACGCCGCCGTCCGCGCGGCGCGGCAGCCGGTTGAGGAGGTAGCGGCCGTAGAGGTGCAACCGCTCCAGCTCGGCGTCCCGGTAGGGGACGATCTGCGCGAGGAAGCCGTACTTCCTGACGTAGTCGTTGAGGTCGGCGCGGAAGCCCTCCGCCGTCTCCTGGTCGTCCTCGTCCTCGCTTTCGAGCAGGGGCGTGAAGCGGGCGACGGCGGGGGAGAGCAGCCGGTACAGCTCGGCGTGCAGCTTCTCCCACTTGGACTGTGACCCTGCCGCCTTCTCCTTGGCGGCGAAGTACGCGGCGGCGAACTCGTCCATTTCCTGCCCGGACAGGATCGCCGCCTGCATGACCCGGCTCTGCGCGGTGTATAGGAGGTTGGGGTCGGAGGGGAGGGTCATCGCCTCTTCGAAGTACGGGCGGAAGGACTCCTGTATGTCGTCGGCGTCGTTGACGAAGTCCAGTACCGCCAGGTCGGCCTGGGTCTTGCGCTCGGCGGTCCGGTTCAGCCGGGACAGGGTCTGGACGGCGGAGATGCCGGTCAGCGACTTGTTGACGTACATCGTCGTCAGCAGCGGCTGGTCGAACCCGGTCTGGTACTTCTCCGCCACCACCAGGATCCTGTACTCGCGCTGGCCGGCGCCGCCGGCTCGGGCGGCCTTGTCGTCGGCACGTGTGTACGCGAACGCCTTCGGCAGCGCGCTCTCCGACAGCCCGCCGTTCTCCTTCGGCTCGGTGGTCTCCTCGCCGTCGACGGTGAGCGACCCGGAGAAGGCGACGAGGACGCCCAGGTCGGGGTACTTGGTGTCGTAGTCCCGGTCCTTGATGTAGCTCTTGATGGCGCGTGCCATCTGGACGGCGGACTGCCGGGAGGCGGTGACCACCATGGACTTGGCCCGCCCGCCGAAGCGGCCCCGGCTGTGCGCCGCGAAGTGCTCCACGATCACCTGGGCGTGCTGGGCGACGGTCGAGTCGTGGGTCAGCGCGTACCGGGCGAGCAGGCCGTTCGCCTTCGACGGGTCGACCTCCTTCTCGTCGGGGTTCTGGTTCACCAGCTTCCAGTACGTGTTGTACGTGACGTAGTTGCGCAGCGGATCGAGGATGAACCCTTCTTCGATGGCCTGCCGCATGGAGTACGTGTGGAAGGGCCGATACGTCGCCTTGCCGTCGATGTCCTGGAGCGTGCCGAAGAGTTCGAGGGTCTTGGCCTTCGGCGTGGCGGTGAACGCGAAGTAGGAGAGGTTCGCGGCACGGGAACGCTGCTCGGCCCTCTTCTTGAGCTGCTCGTCGAGGCTGTAGGCCGGGACCTTGACCGCGGTCGCGCCCGCGTCGTCCGAGTCGGAGTCCAGGCCGAGGTCGCGCAGGGCGGCCCGTACGGCGGTTGCGGCGTCGCCGGACTGCGAGGAGTGCGCCTCGTCCACGATGATCGCGAAGCGGCTGCCCCGGATCTCGGTGGGGTTGCGTTGGAGGTAGTCGAGCAGCGCCGGGAAGGAGTGCAGGGTGACCGTGACGATCTTCCCGGTGTCGCGGGAGAGGGCCTTGGCGAGCTGCTCGCCCTTCGCCCCGTGCCTTTCGTCGATCTTCACGACAAGGCCTGCAGTCTGCTCGAAATTCCCGATTGTTTCCCGGAGTTGGGCGTCCAGGTTGCGGCGGTCGGTGATGACGATGACCTTGTCGAAGACCGGCACGCCCGGCCTGAGGCCCTTGGCGAGGGCCTCGGTGTCGAGTTCGCGCGGGTCGGTGGGGGTGTGCAGGTCGCTGAGGCGGTGCGCGAGCCAGCCGATGGTGTTCGACTTGCCCGAGCCGGCCGAGGCCATGACGAGGTAGTCGTGGCCCGCGCCGTGGATGGCGGCGTGCGCGGTGAGCCTCTTGACCGCGTCCCACTGCTGAAACCGGGGGAAGACCATCGTCTTGGTGCTGCCGCCGCCGGGCGTCTTGCTCTTGTGCAGGTGCACGAACCGCTGGAGCAGGTCCAGCCAGTTGTCCGGCTGCCAGACCTGCTCCCAGAGGTACGAGGTCGCGTACGTGCCGAAGACGGTCGGGTCCGGGTTGCCGGCGCCGCCCGGCTGACCGGGACCGTTGGAGCCGGTGTTGAAGGGCAGGAAGCGGGTGTTCTTGCCCTTGAGCTGGGTGGCGACGAAGACGAGGTCCGGGTCCACGGCGAAGTTCGCGACGACGCGACGCGTGAAGATCAGCTCGGTGGGGTCCCGGTCCGTGCGGTACTGCTCCTTGGCGTGCTCCACTCCCTGTTTGGTCAGCGGGTTCTTCAACTCGGCTGTGGCGACGGGGATTCCGTTAAGGAAGAGGGTCAGGTCGAGGCGGTTGCCCCAGTCGGCCTGCTTGGTCGCGTACTCGATTTCACGGACGACGGTGAGGCGGTTGGCCCGATAGCCGTCGAGCACGGAGTCATGGGCGACGAGGTTCGGCTTGAAGTAGGCGACGCGGAGCAGCACCCCGCGGTCCTTGACTCCGTTGCGGAGCACGTCGAGGAGACCGTTGGTGGCGATGGCCTGGTCGAGGCGACTGGCGAACCCGCGCTGGGCCTCGTTCGGATCGCTGCCGTAGACGGTGAGGAGCTCGTTCCACTCTTCCGGCTGGGTGGTGCCGATGAAGGTGAACAGCTCGTTGGTGTCCAGGCCGAGATCCGCCTGATAGTCCTGCGGGCACGCCTCGCGCCAGCCGCGCTCGACCATGGCGGCGACGATGGCGTCGCCGAAGGCGGACTCTGTGTGGATGGGACTCATGGCTACTCAGACACTCCGTCCGTTACATCGCGTCCGCTGGCGGTGGACACGTCGATCTGGCCGGTTACGGCGGCGGTGATGAGGGCTTGGCGGCGCTCGGCAAGTAGATCGAGCTGACGATTTACCTTGGGGCGTAGGGCATCAAGTTGCACTCGGCCGTGCGAGATTCTTGCCACCAGGTCGCGTTGCAGATCTGGACCAACAGCAGGGAGAGGCCATGCCTTCACCTCCTCAAACCTGATGTTGGCCATGGACTGCGAGACGCCGTTCGAGCCAGCGGCGCAGAGCGCTCGGATACGGCTTCCGCGTGCCACAGTGGCAACAAAGTCCGGAGAGATCCCTTGTGACAGACGAACACGGAAGATCTTGTCGGAAAGCAACAACTTGCTCCGAACCTTGTGCACGACCGCCGTTGATCCGACCAACTGAGGTGTGTTTGCTCGCGTGATGAGTAGGTCGCCCTCGCGAACCTCGCTCGTACGATCAGAACTTACGCCGTCGGGAAGACGCTTGTTCTCGTGGGGCAAGAAGAGCCCTGGACGCAGGCAGCTGACTTTGAGAACGCCCCACTCGTCGTCCTTAGCGGGGACAGCCTCGCACTGAGGGCTAGATCCCTGATCGACCCCCCACAGAAAGCGACGAAGGGGCACAGTGCCATGACGCTCGACGAGATCATCAATGGCAAGGTCCAACTGAGCGGCTTCACGCTCATCGAGTCGACGCATGACCTGTTGCTGCAAGCTGGAAAGTTGGTCGATGCGAGTGGTCTCGGCGTCGAGGAAGTCGGCGATGCGGCGCTGCTCCGCGGAATCAGGTGCCCTAAATTCGAGGTTCGCATAGCGTTCAGCATTGAAGTTCTGGATCGTTGAGGCAACCGATTCGGATCGAATTTTGTGCTGGAACGGTGCACTCCGAGCGACGTAGGCGAGGAACCGTGGATCCACGCCTTGCTGAGGTCGAAACCTCACTAGGTAGCCGGCAAATGTTGCACCTTCATCGACAGCACGGACCAGGTAGGACTGCCCTGGAGGGGTGCCGCTTCGGGATAGGAGAAGGTCACCCTCTTCGAGCGTGAACCGTTCTTCCGGAAGGTCTGATACGAACACCCCAGCTTCTGCAGGGGTGAGCGTGCCACTGCTGATGTCTGTCGTGCGCAGCAGACGTGTTCCCGACTCAGCGTAGTTTTCTGCCGAGGTGTTCAGCCCGTACTGGCCGGCATCTACGCATAGGTTCTTCAGACGAACTTGGCCCCAGTGAGTCACTCCGTCACCTCGCCCAGCAGCGCCTGAATCTCTGCCTCCAGGGACTTCAACTCCGCGTCGATCTCGGCCAGCGGCCTCGGCGGCTCGTACACGTAGAAGTGACGCGTGAACGGAATCTCGTAGCCGACCTTCGTCTTGGTGTGGTCGATCCACGCGTCCGAGACGTGCGGCAGCACCTCGCGCTTGAGGTAGTCCTCGACGTCCTCGCCGAGCGGGACGTTCTCGTAGTCGCGCAGATCCGTGTCCGGCTCCGGTGCGTCCTTGACCTTCTGGACCTCGCCCTGGGGGTCGCGGACGCCGATCGTCTCCCGGACCGCCTTCGCGAACGGTGCGCCCGACGGCCACGTCAGGCCGGCCGCGACCGCCGCGTCCTTGAGCGCGATAAACGCCTCGGACCTCGTCGTCCAAGACGAGCCGAGCAGCGGGCGCAGGGCCGCGACGAACTCCTCACTCTGCTCCAGCTTCGCCACCGGCTTAGCCTCGGCCAGCGCCGCCAGCGTCTCCTCCGTCACCTCGAAGCGCAGCTTCAGCGGCCGCTCGACGGTGATGCGCTGGTAGCCGAAGTCCTCGTTGGAGAAGACCTTGACCTTGCCATGCAACGGGTGCTCGGGGTCCTTCGCGACCTGCACGGCCTCCGCGTACAGCCGGGTGATGTCGCCGATGTGGTTGGGGCGGCCGTTCGTCCCGTTGCCGAGCTCCTTGCGCTTGTCGCCCAGCGACTTGCGCATCTTCTGCCACTGGTCGCGCGCGTCCAGCAGCACGACCTTGCCCTTGTGGTCGGCGTCCTTGCGGTTGGTCAGGATCCAGAAGTACGTAGAGATGCCGGTGTTGTAGAAGAGCTGGTCCGGGAGCGCGACGATCGCCTCCAGCCAGTCGTTCTCCAGGATCCAGCGGCGGATGCTGGACTCGCCGGACTGGGCCCCACCCGAGAACAGCGGGGAGCCGTTGAAGACGATGGCGAGACGGGAGCCGCCCCCGCCGTTCACGTCCACCGGCTTCATCTTCGAGATCATGTGCTGGAGGAAGATCAGGGAGCCGTCGTTGATGCGCGGCAGGCCAGCGCCGAATCGGCCGGCTTCGCCCAGCGACTTGTTCTCGTACTCGACCTCCTCCTTGACCTTCTTCCACTCCACGCCGAACGGCGGGTTGGCGAGGATGTAGTCGAACTTCCGGCGGGCGTGGCCGTCGTCGCTGAAGGAGTTGCCGAAGGCGATGTTCTCCGGGTCCTGGCCCTTGATCATGAGGTCGGACCGGCAGATCGCCCAGGACTCGGGGTTGAGCTCCTGCCCGTACACCTCGACCGTCGCGCCCGGGTTGAGGGCCTTGATGCGGTCGTCGGCGGCGCTGAGCATGCCGCCCGTGCCGCAGGCCGGGTCCATGACCGTACGCACCACGCCCGGCAGGCTGAGGGCGTCCGCGTCCGGGGCCACCAGCAGGTTGACCATCAGCTTGATGACCTCGCGCGGGGTGAAGTGCTCACCCGCGGTCTCGTTCGACTGTTCGGCGAAGCGACGGATCAACTCCTCGAAAATGTAGCCCATGTTGTGGTTGGGCACGACATCAGGGTGCAGGTCGAGGTCGGTGAACTTGCCGATGACCTGGTAGAGGAGGTTCGCGGAGTCGAGCTTCCTGACCTGCTGGTTGAACTCGTACTTGTCGAGGACCTCGCGGGCGTTGTCGGAGAAGGCGCCGACGTAGATCTGCAGGTTCTTCGCCGCGTTCTGCGGGTCGGCCGCGATCTTCCGCAGCGTGAGGTCGCTCTTGTTGTAGAAGGAGTGGCCCGAGGCGCGGCGCAAGAAGTGGTCGGTGTCGATTTCCTGGCCCGCGAACTTGGCGACGGTCTCGACGACCTTGTCACGGGTCAGCTCCAGGACGCATTCCAGGCGGCGCAGCACGGTGAGCGGCAGGATGACCTTGCCGTAGTCGGACTGCTTGTAGTCGCCGCGCAGGAGATCGGCGACGGACCAGGCGTGGTTCGCCAGCTCCGTGTGCTTACTGCTGTTCAACGCGTTCCCTTCGATGGCCCGCCCGGCTGGGACGGCTGGGATCCAGTGTGATCGATATGTGAAGGCGGTGTTGCCGTTCAGGCCAACGGGCTCTCGGACGGCGGGAGCAGCGCCCCGGCGGTCAGGCCGGTGAGCAGCGCCTGTGCCGTCTCCTCGGCGAGCTCGACCGTCCGCCGGGCAGCTGTACGCAGTTCGTAGGCGCGGCGGAACGCTGCCCCGTACCGCCGCTGCTCCTCCAGTGGCAGCAGCGGCACACGGAGCCTGCCCGGCGAGACATGCAGGATGGTGCTGCCCGTGGAGGCTCCGGCGATGTTGTCTTCGGCGCCGAGGAACCCCGCGAGGAACCATGGGTCGAGCCGTGCCGGGTCCGGCCGCAGCAGGTGGACGTGGTGGCCGAGCAGGGCTTCGGCATCCGCCTCATCCGCGACGCGGGCCATGATGCCGTTGCCGCCGGCGACGCCGCGTACGAGCACATCACCTGCGGCGACGGTATGCGCCGCATCGGTGCGCAGGTCCTCCGTCGAGCCCGACGGGCGTGCGCCACTGCTGATGTCGGACGCGGTGAGCACCGGGCGTTCCGTGACGTCCGTGTCCGGGCTCTCGGTTCGGGAATCCCCACGGCTGACAGGGACTGCCGCCCGTAGCAAGGAGAGTGCGCCTCCTCGGGCGAGATCGGAGACGGTGGCCGTACGCCACGCCCGCGAGGACTCCGCGGCCGCCTTCCACGGCCCATAACCCGCCGCACTCTCAAGGGCGTTGAGGGAAGCGGCGAGCAGTTTGCGCCGTTCTTCCGTGCGCTGTGCCACCTCTGCCGGATCGATGTCGACGGGTGCGGCACGCACCTGTCGGGCCGGGGTGAGGTCGACGAGATCGTCGACCAGGTCGATGGTCGGTACGGCGCGCGCGATGCCGGGTGCGTCGGTGAAGGACTCCGGGTCGTCCGTATACGCGGTCCAGTGGCCGAGGACCTCGTCGGACAGTGTGTTCCAGTCCACGCCCGTGCGACGGTGCCGCAGCCGGGAGTACGCGTCCCGCGGTGAGCTCGGCGGGCCTTCGCGCTGGTCTCCGCTCACATCCACGAACAGCACGGACTTGCTGTCCGTGCCACCCGGCTCGGGGCGCTGGAGGACCCAAAGGTGCAGCCCGATGTGCAGGGGTGCGGAGGCGCCGATGGGAAGCCCGACGACGGCGCGCAGCGCACCGCTGCGTACGAGTTCGGCGCGAATACGGCGGCCGGAGGCACGGGCGGCCGTGGCCGGCGGAAGCACCATCACCGCGTAGCCGCCGGACTCCAGATGCGCCAGCGCGTGCTGTGTCCAGGCCAGCTCCGACTCGATCCGCGGTGGCACACCATAGGCCCACCGCTGGTCGTACGCGAGCTCGTCGTGCCCCCAGTCGCGATCGCCGTACGGCGGATTGCAGAGCACGCCCCCGACCCTCAACTCCGGGAAGGCGTCGGCGCGCAGGGTGTCTCCCGCGCGCACGGCGACCTGCGCATCGGGCGCCGACACCAGCAGGCGTACGGCGCTGCGCTGAGCCTGTACGGGCAGCGAATCCTGGCCGTACAGCTCGGTCGCCCCCCGCCGAGCCGCTGCCGCGAGTAGGGTGCCGCTGCCGCACGCCGGATCGAGGACGCGTGTCGTGCGACCCGGTAGGAGCCGTGCCATCAGGTCCGCGAGCCTTAGAGGTGTCTGGTACGTGCCGGTGGAGGCGGCTGTGTCGTCCAGTTCACGTTCGGCGAGGACGTCGAGAGTGCTCTGGGCGCCCTCGTCGCGTACGCAGCGAATCAAGGCACGGAGCGCGCCGACGTCGTCAGCACGGAAGTGAACGGCCTCCGCCTCCGGGACCGAGCCGGCCAGCTCCGCTGTCGCGCTGTCGGCCTGGGCGATGACGTCGGAGTCCGGCAGTTCATCAAGAGCGGTGAGCTCGTCCGCACTGTGCCGCGAAGCCGCGAGGACGAGAGGGAACAGGCGTGCCGCGACGCCGGACCCTGCCCCGTGGAGCCGCAGCACGGTACGCAGCTCCTCGGACGGTGTGGCGGCGGACGACTGCCCGCGCGCCTCCAGCCATCCCCGTACCGCCTCCAGGTCGTAGAGCGGACTGGTGTCAGTGCCGCCGGATGGGGCCGGGAAGTCGTCGTGCCGACGGCGCCAGTTGCTGACGGTGGCGCGCGTGACACCCGCGATACGGGAGATTTCGGCGGCTGTCACCTGGGCTGATGGCTGTGGCATGGGTTCCTGGGCCTCTCGAGAGCGAACAGTAAACACCCTACAGCGGGCGTCAAATCCGTCAAGGCGTTTGACAGTGCTTTCATGGTGATGCTTATCTGGTTGAGCTTCCGGTTGGCAGCACTCGTCACGGCATGACTCCGTGGGGTGCTAGCTGCCCTGCCGGTGGCGCGGTGCCGAGACATGCACCGCGCTTCTGATCCCGAGGGGGGACACACCA
This sequence comes from Streptomyces sp. NPDC005181, assembly GCF_040608395.1. Classification (NCBI taxonomy): domain Bacteria; kingdom Bacillati; phylum Actinomycetota; class Actinomycetes; order Kitasatosporales; family Streptomycetaceae; genus Streptomyces; species Streptomyces sp. NPDC005181. Next base: position 3,843 of record NZ_JBEXID010000100.1, on the reverse strand, counting down.
TGCACATCACCCTGCCGACCACGGTCGTCGAAGGAATCCAGCTCACCGTCATGCCGTTCCGTCCGGACGCCGTGATCGGGACCATGTCCGTGCCGACGCTCGTCCAGCTCGTGCCGTCGCCCCGCCGCGAGGAGGACACCAAGACGCTCAAGTCCGCAGCCGGTGCGGTACGGCGCCATGCCGAGCTGCGGGCTCTGGTGCAGCGGGCGCTGAAGTCCACGCAGAAGGGGAAGAACGTCGGCTCGTACGCTGAGTACATCGCCGACGGCGTGAAGGGGGAGCTGGGTGCCGGCTGGTCCACGCCGCCGGTCACCTTCTGGCACGCCGGACCGCTTGCCGCGCTCAGCGACGAGCTGCTGCCCGGCACCGGACCGCGGACTCTGACCATCACACCCGGTACCTGCGTCGTCGCCATCGACGGCGAGACTCAGACGACGGCCTGGCACGAGCTCTACGACGACCCCGAGCGGTACGGACTCACGTACGCCGAACTCGCCCAGGTGCGCGTTCCCTTCGAGCTGTACGTGGACCTGTCCGTCGCCGACGCACGGCAGATTTTCTACGACCGCAATGTGCAGGGCGTCGTCGTCGCCAAGAACCTGGCCATGTCCATGGACCAGCGGGACTTCGCGACCCGGCTCGCGCACCGTCTCGCCGAGGCTGTGAAGGTCGACGTCGACGACAAGCTCGTACCGTTCACGAAGCTCGTCAACGCCAGCAAGCGGCAGGTCGGCAAGACCGACCCGGAGGTCGTCACCCTCTCAGCGCTGCGCGCCCTCGTCATCACCGCGATCTTCGGGCGTGCCGGACTGTCCCGCTCGGCGGAGACCGTCCACGAGGACGAGCTCCCCGCAGGGACGAACTCCGAGCAGGTGGAGGGGAGCGTCGTCCCGCTGCTGGCTCGGCTGATTTCCGACCACTTCCCGCACTTCGCCTCGCGCAGCGCCATCACCGCGCCGGCCGTACTCGCGGGCCTCGGCATTGCCGTGTACCAGGCCACCCCGTGGGCCGACCCGATGAACGCGCTGGGTGCCGAGGACCTGCACCGGCTCCTTGCCGACATCCAGTGGGACCGCGAGGCCCGCTACTGGGACGGCGTCGCGGCAAAGGCGGGCGCCACGGGACGCCTCAACTTCAGCGGTGGCGTCAAGGACTCCGGCGGCCGGGTTGCCGACGCGATCCTCTACCCCGCCACCGAGGCGGGCCGCAGGATCCGCGGCCAGTAGCGCCGGACCTCACGCACAGCACCAGCCCGGACCGTCGTTCTGGCGGGCCTCGTACCCCGAACCAATCCGGCATCACACCTACTTGGAGCACGCCATGAACACTCCGCAGTATCAGGGCCCTGGACCGTACAACACGCCCCAGCACGCCGTCCCGGCCCCGCCGGTCCCCTTGCCGCACAAGCCCTCGCGCGGCAAGGCATGGCTCACGCACGGCGCGGTCGCCTTCGTCGCCCTGCTCATCGGCACGGGCATCGGTTCCAGCGGGGACGCTGACGCCGATAACAAGGCCGGCGCCTCCGCGAAGCCGGGGCCGACGGTGACCGCGACCAAGACCACCGAGGCCGGTCCTGCGCCGACCGTGACCAAGACGGTGACCGCCAAGCCGAAGGCGCCGAAAAAGACCCAGGAGCCCGGTCCGGTCACCAGCTTCAGCGGTGATGGTGAGTACCTGGTCGGCGAGGACATCAAGGCAGGGACGTACAAGACCGCAGGGGTGGACGGATCGTTCGGCTGCTACTGGGAGCGTGCCAAGGACGCGAGCGGGGAGTTCGAATCCATCATCGCCAACAACAACCTGAAGGGTCCTGGCCGGGTGACCCTCAACAAGGGCGAGTACTTCAAGACGAACCGCTGCCAGGAGTGGAAGAAGGTCGGCTGACCGGGAGGCGCAGCACCTTCACCGTCGCCTTCGCACGGCCATCGCTGCCGCGGCCAGCGACGAGGCAATACATCGCCATGGGGAGGGGCCGCTTGGACACGACTGGCGAGCCGGAACTGGCTGTGTATCACCGCCACCTGACACAGCTGCTCAAGGGTGACGACCGGGAGAACTTCCAGGCCTTGATGGTCCAGGCCCGGCACATCACCACCCGGTCGTACGAGACCAGCCTCTACGACCACCAGCAGACCTTTCGCCTCCTCTGGCACCACCTGGAGCACACCGGCCACCTGCGCCGTGCCCACCACGACGCCCGCGACCGTCTTGCCACCGGACAGGTGACCGGGGAGGAGGCCGAGAAGCTCGAACTCTTCCTCACCCTGTACGCCCGAATCCGGGCCGGCACCACCGGCTGACCAATCATCCGCAGCACCGGCAGGGGGCCCGATACCGCCCGTCCCGCGCCCGACACTGCCTCGCCCCGGCTCACCCCGCCATTGCCATCGTGACCAGGAGGACCACCATGGGACGCCGTTCCCCGCTCACCCGCGCGACTCGCCCCGCGACCGGGGCTCACCGCCAGGTGTACCTGAACGACAAGGTGAAGGCTGTCTCCGGCGCGGTCGTCCTGGCCACGGACGCCTCCGTCGGCCCCGACAGAGTCGCATCCGGCTATCTCGCCACCACCGGCCATACCGGGCTGCGAGCCCACATCTATCCGCGATACTTGGTGCACGCCCATTCCCGCGTTGTCGTGACGGAGCTTCGTGCCGTCTACTGGGGCCTCAAAGTGGTACTTGCCGCGCACCCCGGCCGACCGGTCGAAGTACGGGTCGACAACCTCCAGGCCCTGCGACACCTGCACGATTGGCAGCGAGGCGGGATGGACATGCCCGCGGGGTACGACATCCATCTGCGCTCGCAGGGGCACAAACCCAGCCTGCTCCAGCTGCAGTTGCTCGCCGAGTACACCCCGGACCTGACCTTCGTCCACGAGAAGGCACACATCGGCCACCCGCTGAACGAAGCCGCCGACTCGCTGGCGAAGCTCGGCCTCCGCTGCGTACGCGGCACTGTCCCGCGCACCGAACTCCCGCGCCTGGTGCCCCTGTGGGCCAGCGGCGCCCTCACCGACTACCAGCGCTCCCTGGCTGCGTGACGGCCGTCCGAACCTCCTGCACGACACCTGTGAGCAGCACCGCGAGAGGAATCATCACCATGCCCGACCACACCGTCGCCTCTCCTTCACCGGACAGCAGTGGTAACTCTCCGGCGTCCGAACTGCCGGGGGCCGAGTCCTCCGCTGGCCAGTCGATGCCGGGGACTTTGCCCACATCTGCTACGACGTCATCAACCGTCCAGTCAGCTTCGCGCCGCATCCTGGCCACCCGGATTCGGACCCTGCGGGTCGTCCCCGCTCTCGCTGTCGGTGCTGCCGCAGGCGCTGCGCTGGTCGGCCTCGCATGGACGCTCACCGCGGTCGACCTCGGCAACCCCGGCACCTTCAGTACCACCGGCGGCATCTTCCTCGCCGACTCCGACGGATTCGTCTCCGACGGCAAGAAGTGCATGGGTAAGGGCGGCTACGAGGACCTGAGGGCCGGAACCGAAGTCACCGTCACCGATGCTTCGGGCTCCGTGGTGGCCGCCGACAGCCTCGCCCTGGGCAAGGTCGTAGGTGAGACCTGCATGTTCAAGTTCACCGTCCACGACATCCCGGCCGGCTCCAAGCTCTTCCGCATCGAAGTCTCCCATCGCGGAGCCATCACCAAGACCGAAGCTGAACTCCGCCTGGGCGAGATTGCCCTGACTCTCGGCGGTTGACGGTCGGCCAACGCCGTAGCCCATCGACGTAGGAGAAATGGGGCTCTCCTGCCGTATGTGTGGGTGCCCTGAGCTGGTCTGATACGTGAAACACGCCGCTCTCTGTGAACCTTGAGGTGTCTAGCAACAAGGTTG
>NZ_JBEXID010000099.1:0-22298 GCF_040608395.1 Streptomyces sp. NPDC005181 | reverse complement strand
GAACCGCTGGCGACGCCGCCACCAGACACAAGCCCGCATCAGCCACTACCGCCAACGAGAACACTCACCGTGACAACACCGGCTGTAGTACCAGTCGGAAACGGCGTTCGCGCACCCGGCCTGGTACGCCCGGCAGGGATTCATCGTCGTCGTCCAGGACGTACGGGGACGGTACGCGTCCGAGGGCGAGTTCTACCCGTTCCGCGACGAGGGCCGTGACGGCTACGACGCCGTGGAATGGGCGGCCGGCCTGCCCGGGTCGAACGGCCGGGTGGGTATGTACGGGTTCTCCTACGCCGGGTTCACCCAGCTCCTGGCCGCGGTCGAGCAGCCGCCCAGCCTGGCCGCGATCAGCCCGGCCATGACGGGCTCCCAGGCCTACGAGGGATGGACCCACAACAAGGGTGCCTTCGCCTACGGGTTCAACGCGTTTTGGTCCGCCTACCTGGGCATAGCCGAAGCGGTCCGGCGCGGCGACCAGGAGCGTATCGACGCGCTCAGCGGCGCCCTGATGCACGCGCCGGACAACTTCTGGATGGCTCCGGAGGCCTTCCCCGCCCTCGACCGGGACATCACGCCCTACTACTTCGACTGGATCGAGCACCCCACGTACGACGACTACTGGGCGCGCTGGTCCATCGACAGCGACTACAGCCGCATCCAGGTGCCCGCACTGCATGTCGCCGGTCTCTACGACGTGTTCGTGTCAGGGACCAAGCGCAACTTCGTCGGACTCCGCAACGGCGCGAGCACCCCCGAGGTCGCCGCCCGGCAGAAGTTCGTGGTGGCACCCTTCCACCACATGCCCTGGTACCCCGTCACCCAGGTGGAGGACGGTGTCGCGGACTCCAAGGCCGTCGACGACTGTCAGGTGCGGTTCTTCACGGAGACGCTCAAGGAGACGGGCACCGGCACCTTCGAATCTCCCGTCAGTACCTACGTCCTCGGCGCAGGCTGGCGTGACTTCTCGGCCTGGCCGCCGCAAGAGGCCAAGATGGAGCGGCTCTTCCTGCACTCGGGAGGACGGGCCAACACCCGCTTCGGCGACGGCACCCTGGACACCCAGACGCCGGGTGACGAGTTGCCCGACCTCTACATCTACGACCCCAACGCGCCGGTCATGAGCGCGGGTGGCCATTCCTGCTGCGTCGAGGAACTGACGCCGATGGGCCCGGCCTGCCAGTGCCAGCGTGAGAAAGCCAAGGGCCTGCTCGTCTACACGACAGCTCCCCAGGAGCGGGATGTGGACGTCGTCGGCGATGTGACGCTGACCCTCTACGCGGCCTCCTCGGCCACCGACACCGACTGGACCGCGCGCCTGTGCCTGGTCGACGAGGACGGCTGCTCGCGCAACCTGCAGGAGGGCATCGTGCGGGCCGCCTTCCGCGACTCCCTGACCACGCCGCAGCCCATCACACCGGGCGAGGTCTACAAGTACGTCATCGACCTGGGTCCGGTGTCGACTCGCGTCCCGGCCGGGGCGCGGCTGCGCATCGACGTCACGAGTTCGGACTTCCCGCAGTGGGCGCGGAACTCCAACTCCGGTTACCCCGGCGACGGAATTCCTCAGGTGGCCACCCAGACCGTCCTGCACACGGCGGAGTATCCCTCCCACCTCACCCTGCCGATGGTCCCCGCATAGAAGCACCATCTCGATTGATCACGGAACATGTGGACTGTACGGCCGGGTGACCTTCGGGCCCTACGCGCATGATGGCAGGGCCTTTCGGTAGCTCGGGATGGGAATCCGAGCCCAGTGATACCGGGAGGCCCTGTTTCGCCCGCCCTCCGCACCCAGGGCGGCGCGAAGCTGACCGACAGGAACGACGGCAAGAGCACCTTGAGCCCGGGCCACTACGGCGACTTGGCCGTCCTCTCCGACGACCTCTTCACCGAGCCGGAGCAGGACGTCCCGCATATCAAGTCCCTGCCGAACCCTCGTAGGAGGCCGCATCGTCCACGCCCCAGGCGCATCTGGGACGCTGAGCCGCCCGCGATCAGCGGGCAATGGAACCCGGTCGCCCACTTCGGCGGCTACCAGGCCACCGTCAAGCCCAGCATCTCCGGTGCCCGCCAGGCCGAACTCCTCGGCCAGACCGTCGCCGAATCCGAACAGCACCGCCAGTGGCGCGCCCAGCGCGGGTTCACCCCCGAAGAACCCACCGAGCTCTTCGACACCTGCTTCGTCCTCTGCTCCCGGGAATCCACGCACAGCACATCAGGAGCACCTCATGAACGACCCCACCGCACCCTTCCCGGCCTTCCGGCACAGCGCTCATGAGCTTCTGCTGAGCTTCGTCCTGCTGTTCGGCGTGACGACCATCGTGCGCTGGGTCATCGGCCCGTCCGCCGTCTCCGACGCGATCCCCGGAATCCACCTGAAGCTGCTCGTCGTCGGCGTGGCCGTCGGCGTCTTTGTCACCGGGCTCATCCTCAGCCCTCCAGGCAAGCAGTCCGGCGGCCACATGAACCCGGCAATCTCTTTCGCCATGTGGCGCTTCGGGGGTTTCCCCGGAACGGCGGTGGGGCCGTACATTGTCGCCCAGCTCGCCGGATCCCTGCTCGGCGTGCTCGCGGCGCGGGGCGTGTGGGGCGGCGCCGTCGGCGCTCCTCCGGTGGCCTATGCCGCCCTGCAGCCTGCACCCGGCTGGTCGGCCACGGGGCTCTTCCTGGCGGAGACGGCGTCCACTGGCGTCATCGTGCTCCTCGTGGGGCTGTTCCTGTCGGTGCACCAGCTGACGCGCTTCATCCCCTATCTGGTGGGCGTCCTCGTCTGCCTGTGCATCGTCCTGCTGGGCACGAGCACTGGCGGCAGTCTCAATCCCGCCCGCCAGTTCGGCCCGGCGCTGGCTGCCGGGCAGTTCGGCTTCCTGTGGGTCTATCTCCTGGCCCCCATGGCCGGCGCCGTCCTGGCACCGGTGGTACGGGATCTGCTTCCCGGACACCGCCGGGTGCCCGCCCACCAGCTGCATGGCGCCGACGGGCCGCCGCTGCACAACCCCGCGACCCGGTCAACTTCTCGGCCGTAAAACGACCGAGCTTGTTGACTCAGTCATCCACGCCTTGTCGCGCTCCCGACTGCCCCCTACGGCAGGGCGGTCACGGGTCGCATCTACCAGCAAAAAGGGAGGTGTTCAGGCCTTTTGTGGTACGGATCCGTTGACGAGAACCCACGCCGAGCGTGCACGGTTGCGCACGTTGACCCCGGCGACGTGATCGGCCGGGCCAGCGAGCCCGCACCGACGACAACAGAAGGCGTCCCGGACGGGACGGTTGCGCCTCGCCGTGTGCGCCTGACCAGCGCAAACCCAGCCCCACCTTCGGTTTCGAGAAGCCCTCTTACCGCAGCCTGAACGCAGACCCGGACCGCGGGACCATCATGTCCTGACGGACCGTCAGGCACCTCCAGACCCAACAACGTCACAGCACCCCTTATCCACCAAGAACAAACGTTGAAGTTTGAACTACCTGTTGTGAGAAGTGCGCCGATGAATGAGACCCAGGCCGAAGCCGCCGTAGAGATCCTGTCCCCCCGCGACGTGCCCCTGGGCGGCCCCCGGGCGATGAACGTGCGGCGCACCCTGCCGCAGCGATCCCGATCGCTGATCGGTGCATGGTGCTTCGCCGACTACTACGGTCCGGACGAGATAGCGGTCACCGGGGGCATGGATGTCGCACCGCATCCCCATATTGGGCTCCAGACCGTCTCCTGGCTCTTCAAGGGTGAGATCGAACACCGCGACAGCCTGGGAACGTACTCGATGATCCGCCCCGGCGAGCTCAACCTCATGACCGGCGGACACGGCATCTGCCACTCGGAGGTCTCCACCGCGAGCACTGACGTCCTGCATGGCGCGCAGCTGTGGGTGGCGCTCCCGGACCAGTACCGAGACACCAGCCCCGACTTCCACCACTACGTCCCGCAGGCCGCCGCCCTTGACGGAGGCGAGGTCAAGGTGTTCCTGGGCTCCCTCGCCGGTGGCACCTCACCGGTCCCCACTTTCAGCCCCCTTCTTGGCGCCGAACTTCGTCTAGACCCCTGTGCAACCGTCACCCTCGCGGTCGACCCCGCCTTCGAGCACGGCCTCCTCGTCAACAGTGGGGACGTTTCCCTGGCCGGCATTCGGCTGATCCCGTCCCATCTCGGCTACCTCCCCGTCGGCAGGGACACCTTGACCGTGACCAACCACTCGGACGCACCCGCGGTGACTCTGTTGCTCGGCGGGCCCCCCTTCGGCGAGGAGATCCTCATGTGGTGGAATTTCGTCGGCCGTACCCAGGAGGACATTGAGAAGGCCCGCGAGGACTGGATGAACGGCTCCCGCTTCGGCGAGGTGATCGGGTACCCGGGAGGTCCCCTTCCCGCGCCCGAACTCCCGCGGGTGCCGATGAAGCCGCGAGCCTGACACGCCCCCGTAGACCTCGTCCCCCGCGACCCAGCCCACGCGGTGTCCAGCCCACGCGGTGTCCAGCCCACGCGGTGCCCGGCGTCAAGGAACCGGCCGATCATGCGGGCGGCCAGCTCCGGCTTGGTCGCGAAGACGGTGTCCTCACCCAGCCCGGCGGCCCGGCAGCGGCCCGGGTCGCACGTCCACGAGCGCGGGATGTACAGCTCACGGTCCACCGCCCCATGTCCGCGGCGGCCCGCGTAGACCAGGTAGACGGCGACCTGAGCGTTTTCGATCCTCCCGGCGGTGCCGGTGTACTGGCGCTGGACACCCACTGTGTGCGTCCCCTTCTTCACGTCCCCGGTCTCGTCGACCACCAGCACCGCGTCCTCGTCGTGCAGATGCTCCAGCACGTACGCGCGCACGGCATCCGCATCCCACCTGGCCCGGCCGAGCAAGTGCTGTATGCCGTCCGGACTGGCCTCTCCGGCCCATTCGGCGATGCTCCAGCAGTTCTTGCGCGGCAGGTCCGACAACAGCCCCAACACCAAGTCCCGTACTCTACGCCGGGGTTCAACCCGCGCGAACCGGCCCGCGATCCGGGACCTCAGGACCTCGAACGCCTCCTGCCAGCAGGCAGGGTCTATGCTGTGGCCTGCGGCCATAGCATGATCTTCAGTCTTCACGCACCGATGATCAACGGTGGCCGTACTCGTGCCCGCCCCCACCCCCAGCAGCAAGATCACGATCTACGGCTGGAGCCCGGTCGAGATGCTCGGCCAGCGCGAACGCTCGCCCGGCACGCTCGCGCCCGGCTGCTGTTGTTCCTGGCCTCCGGCCTCCTCGTCTCCGAGTTGCCACAGGCGGGGTGTGGCGGTCATGTACAGGCGTCGCAGGGACGGGATGCGGGTGTTGTCGTGGACGACCGCCCACGACTTGCTGATCTCGTACCCGATCACGTTTCCGCATTCACGCTGCTTCCAGCCCGTCCCGCCCGGTGCCCCGGACAAGGCGGGCCTACCGGAGGTCACGGCGGTCGAGGCGGTGGATGAGGCCGGGGCGGCGCTGGTAGTCCTCGTGCAGGCGGGTCAGGCGCTGGTGGAAGTCGGTGCCGTCCGGTGTGGGCGTATGCGTCGCGCAGGTCCGCGACGAGGGTCCTGCACAGTGCCGGCTCCAGGTACAGCGCCCAGGTCGTGAGTCCCCGGCTGCGCGGCCATAGATTGGTAGCTGCCAAGGTGTGCACACTTCGTTAAGGTGGTGTGCATGACGGAGACGACCTACTCGATCGTGGAAGCTCGCGCCCGCCTGGGCGCCATCGCGCGCGCGGTCAGCGCCACCCGTGAACCGGTCGCCATCACCGACCATGGCCAGACCGTAGCCATACTGGTCAGCCCCGCCGACGCCCTGGAACTCCAGGAACTACGGGCCCTGGCCGCCTACCGCGCCCGCCAGGCCCGCGGCGAGGACGCCGGCATCCCGCACGACGAGGCGTACCGCCGCGTGTTCGGCGGAGCTGAGGCGTGAGCTACGAGGTCATCTGGGAGCCCGAGGCCCTCGCCCAGGCGGAGCGGTTGGCCAAGGAAGACCCCGACGGGGTACGGCAGGTGTTCACCGCGGTCGACCGCCTCGCCGATAACCCCCGGCCCGACGGCGCGTTCGGCAGCGCCGACCTGCTACGCATCCATGTCGGCCACTACCGCGTCATGTACGAGATCGACGACCGGCAGATCCGCGTCAGCGTCATCCACCTCGGCCGCGTGCGCTGAGCAACCGCACAAGGTAGTCCGTCAGCTCGTCACCGGGCGCCCGGCTAGCTAGGTCCGTACTTCGCGGGTAGCTCGTTCAGGTCTCTGGCCAGCGGGGATGTGTTGGTTCCAGGCCGAGGAGGTCGAGGAGGTGGAGCTGGACGCCGCGGCTGATGACGATGGTGGGTGGGTCGGTGGCATGACCGACCCGCAGTCGCAGGCCGGAGAGGTGGTAGAGAATCATGCGGCCGGTGGGGCGGACCATCTGGTTGCCGGGATACAGCCCGGACATCTTCTGATCGCCCCCGAGGGCCCGGCGGACCTGGCGCTCGATCAGGCAGAACACGAGCAGAGCCAGGCAGATCACCGCTACCAGCGCGGCGACCCGCTTGTTGTCCTGCACGAAGACGGGGGTGACGGCCAGGGGGCCCTTGAAGTCGCTGTAGCGGCGCTCGACCGTGCCCTGCTGGCCTTTGTGGCGCCGCAGTACCTCGGCGGCGTCGGCCTGTTCGGGGGTGAGGGTGGTCAACAGCGCGTACCAGCCGTCGACAGCTGCCTCGGCCTGGAGGACGTCCTGGTCGAAGTGCCAGTCGAGGGCGGGCCGTCCGGTGTCGTCGGTGGTGATCTCGGTGTGCAGACAGCCGGTGACGCGGCGGGTCTTGGCGATCACGCCGGTGCGGGCGGCGATCTTCTGGGCGGTGTTGTAGTAGCGGCCGCCGGCCCCGCGCTGCAGCTTGTCGAGTTCGTCTCGGGCCTTGGCCAGGCGTTTGTCCCGGGCCCGCTGCTGGCCTTTGGCGTTGCCGGTGGAGTGCACCAGGATCCGGCGGACTTCCACCTGCGGGTCGCGTTTGCGTGGTCCGGACAGGACGTGGGTGTCCTCCAGCACGCGGTAGGTCTCACGCCGGTCGGCCGGGGTGTTCTCGTCCCGGGCGGGGGTGTAGTCCACGACGCTGGCCGCGTCGAGGTCGAGGGCGGCATAGACCGCGTCGTCGACCGTGGAGGCCGGGGCCGGGGCGATGAAGTCCGTCCGGGCCTTGATCAGGGCGGTGACGTTGCGGTACGAGACGAGCTTGGAGTCCGCGACCAGCAAGAACTTCTTGGGGCAGGCTATCGTGCGCAGGGCGTTCATCACGTGGGTGCTCTGGGAGATCTCCGCGGCTCCGCCGTCGATGACGCGGGACAGCAGCGGGATGCCGCCGTCGCCGGTCACCGCCAGGCCGGTCTGGATCTGCTTGAGGTCGTAGCGGCGGTCCTTGGGATGCCCGTGCTTGATGCGGGGATAGTCCTCGTCCTGGTCGTCGGCCGGGTAGGCGCCATACAGCGACATGGAGGTCATGTCCCAGTGGCAGGTGGACACATCGATGCCGAACTCGCCGATCGCGCGGGCCCCGAAGCTGTCGGTGAGCTCCGTCAGGTGCGGGGCGATGGCGTCCAGGGCCCGGCCCAGGCGGTCGTCGTTGAGCAGTTCCGGCTCGATGCCGAAGACCTCCTCCACCGCCCACTCACGCGCCCAGTCGTCCACCCGCCACAGCGGGGCGGGCGCGGTCAGCCGGTTGGCCACCAGCGTCTCGTCAGGAGGGCGATGTCACGGCCCGGGCACAACCGGTCGACGATCCCGGCCACATCCAGCCGGCGCAGAAACTCGGCAGCGACAGGCAGAGCGCCCAGACGCTTCTCCACCACGGCGCTGACCACGCATTCCATGCGCGGACGCACCGTCCGTGGCCGCGGGGACCGGGAAGACTTCGTCACACCCCACCAACGCGGCCACGACTCCAACAGACACTCCCACAGGTCCCGAACCAGCCGATTCAGTCACCCGCGAAGTACGGAACTAGGTCATCACGGCTGACAGGTACCATATGGTGTGCAGCCATTTCCGGAGGAATCCCCACGTGCTGAGCTCGATACCTACTGTGCTGCCGACCGAACGCGGCCATGCCTGAGCGTTCTGTCACCACGCAGGTCAGCGGTGACAGGCGCAACGCCGGAGGGCATCGCCGGGCGGCAACCGGGACCATCTCCTCGCCGTCCGTTCCCGCCCGCACGCCTGCGGTCGCGGTGCGGGGCGGGCATCTCGAGACGCAACTGCTGGGGGACCCTGCAGAAACCAGGAGCAGCACGCGCGCGATGATCGGCCGGGATGAGGAGCTGCGCACCCTGCGCGGGTTGTTGTCGGACGCGGCGGCGGGGCACGGCGATGTGCTGCTGGTCCATGGCACCGCTGGCGTCGGCAAGTCGGCTCTGCTGCGCACAGTCGGCGCCGAGGCCGCGGAAAGCGGTTTCAGGGTGCTGCGCACGTCGGGCGTGGAGACCGAGCAATGGCTGCCGTTCGCCGCACTACAACTGCTGCTGCAACCAGTCGCCCGGGGTGTCGAGAACCTGCCGGCCCCACATCGGCTGGCGCTGAGCGGCGCCCTCGGCGTCACGGAGACCGAGCCCGAGATATTCAGGGTGGGACTTGCCGTACTCGAACTGCTCGCCGACGCGGCCGAACGGCAGCCGGTCCTGCTGCTTGTCGACGACGTGCAGTGGATCGATTCGTCCAGCCGGGACGTGCTCAGGTTCGTGACCCGGCGCACCTGCGACTTCGCCATACTGGCCGTCTGCGCCGCCCGGATCGACTCCTCCGACTCGTACACCCCGAGCGCGTACCCGGATCTCCGTCTGGGACCGCTCGGCCGGACGGCCGCCGCCGAGCTGCTCGACGCCAGCGCGCCCGGCCTGCCGGCGCCGCTGCGGAAACTCATCCTGGAGCGCGCCGCGGGTAATCCGCTGGCCCTGGTCGAGCTGCCCAAGGCGGTGCAGGGCATGACCGCCCAGGCGGTGCAGGGCATGACCGCCCAGATGGACGGCCTGCCGCTGACCCAGCGGCTGAAGGACGCGTTCGCCGCGCGTAGCGACTCGGCGAGCCAGGAGTGCCGCGCGTTCCTCCTGGCCCTGGCCGCCGAGCCGACCACGCCGCTGAACCGGCTGTTGGACGTATCCACTCACCTCTCCGGCTCGGCGGTTTCCGTGGACGCAGTGCAGGAGGCGGTCAACGCGGGTCTGGTCACCCTGGTCGGCCGGACTGCCGAGTTCCGGCATCCGCTGATGCGCTCGGCCATTTACACTCGCGCCTCGGTCGCCGACCGGCTGGCCACCCACCGCGCCCTGGCAGCGGTGATGGAGGACACCCTCGAGCGCCAGCTCGCTCACCAGGCCGCGGCCGCGATCGGCCCGGATGAGGAACTGGCCGCCCGGCTCGAGCGTTTCGCCGACACGTCGCAGGCCCGGGGCAAGGTGGCGGCGGCCGTCCCGGCCCTGCGCCAAGCGGCCGAACTCGTCCACGACGCGCAGCGCCGGACCGGCATCCTGGTCCGGGCGGCCGAGCTGTCCAGCGAGATCAACGACCGCGTCCAGACCCAGATGCTGCTGGTCCGCACCGATATGAGCGTGCTGGGCCCGGTGGAGCGGGCCCGCCTCCTGGTCGTGTCCGACAATGCCGCGTTCGAACCGGACGAACCGCACCGGCGGATCCACGACATGGTCACCGCGGCGGCCGGCGCGTTCGACGCAGGGGGCGCGGACGTCGCCAAGAACCTGCTGTGGCGTGCCGCCGCACGATGCTTCTGCCAGGACGGCGACCCACAGGTTCGCGCTCAGACCGTGGCCGAACTGGACCGGTGGAACCCCGATCCGAACGCCCCCCACGTGCTGGTGGTGCGGGCCTACGCCGAGCCGTACCGAGACGGGGCGGGCGCGCTCGTACGGCTGGACGGCCTCGAGCCGGATCGTGAGGACGGCCGGATCCTGCACTTCCTCGGCGACGGCGCGATGGCCATGGGCGACATCAGCCGCGCTGCCCGGTATCTGGGGCTGGCGGCCGCGGCGTGGCGGTCGCAGGGCATGCTCGGGCTGCTCGCCCGTTCGCTGGCCGCCGGCTGGCCGCGGCTGTTCCTCGGTCAGCTCGACCGGGTGCGCGAGGAGTCTGCTGAAGGGCTCGCTCTGGCCGATGAGACCGGAGAGTGGATCGCGTGGCTCGCCTTGAAGGCGGCGGCCGGCCTGGTGGCGGCGCTGCGGGGAGAGGTCGAGGCCGCGGCGCGGACGGTCGGCGAATTGCGCGCCCACAGCCTGTTCTACGGCATGCCGTTCGTCACCGTGGTGGCGCAGCAGGTCGACGGGCTGCTCGCCCTTCTCGACGGGCGCGCAACCGAGGCATACGACATTCTCGCACGCGCGTTCGATCCGGCCGACCCGCACTACCACTCGGTGAGCCGCTGGCTGCTCGCGCCGGACCTGGCGGACGCCGCGGTGGCCGCCGGCACCGTGGAGCACGCCCGGGAACTGCTCGCCGAACTTCCCGAGCTGGCCAGTCGGCTGCCCTCGGAAATGATGACGGTCGCGCACGCCTACACCGACGCGGTACTGGCTGCGGACGACACAGCCGAGGAGCGCTACACCGCGGCGCTCACCGCATTGCCGGACGGCTGGACGCTGGCGCGTGCCCGGCTGCACCTGCACCACGGCCGCTGGCTGCGCCGGCACCGCCGCAACGTGGACGCCCGCACCCCGCTGCGACTGGCCCGCGACGAGTTCGACCGGATCGGCGCACGGCCCTGGGCCGAGATGGCCCGCGAGCAGCTGCGTGCCACCGGCGAGTCGAGCGGCCGACGGAACGTGTACACCGGCGAGCAGCTGTCGGCCCAGGAAATGCAGGTGGCCGAGCTGGCGGCACAGGGCCTGAGCAACCGGGAGATCGGCCAGCGCCTGTTCATCTCGCACCGCACCGTCGGAGCCCACCTGTACCGGATCTATCCACGCCTGGGCATCACCAGCCGGGGCAAGCTCGCCGCCGCGCTCGCCGCCCTCCAGGAGGAATGAGCCGAGGGCAACGTGCCCGACGGCCCGGGGTGAACGGTCGGCGCACGGCCGGGCTGCCCACGGTAGTTGTCGCGTCAGCCGGTCAGCAGCATGCCGAACAGCGTCGACATCGGCGCGTCTACGCAACGGATGGTCGCCCGGGGTGACCTTCCCCTCGTAGCGTAGAGACCCTGGCTGCAGGGGAAGTTGAGGGGCATGGCAGGCAAGAGGCGGAGGTTCGACGCCGAGTTCCGTGAGGGGGCTGTGCGGATCGTCGCCGAGACCGGCAAGCCGGTCGCGCAGGTCGCGCAGGATCTCGGGATCAACGAGACCACGTTGGCCAGCTGGGTGTCGCGGGCCCGGGGCGGCGGGCGAGAGCGACGAGCTCGCGCGGCTGCGGCGGGAGAACGCCCAGCTGAAGAAGGACAACAAGGAGCTGGCCATGGAGCGTGACGTCCTCAAACGCTGCATGGTCCTCTGGGTGAAGTAGCTGTGGCGGACCCGGCGGTGCTCGTCGGGGTGATCAGCGACCAGAAGACCGTGCACAGCATTCCGTACCGCACGTCCTGCCGGGCCCTGGGCGTGTCGGAGGCGTGGTTTTACAAGTGGCGCCGCCGTCCGGTCGAGCCGACGAAACGCGAAGTCAGGCGGGCGGCGCTGGCCGAGCGGATCCGCTACTTCTTCGACCGCTCCGGCCGGACGTACGGCTCGCCAAGGATCACGCTGGATTTGTGGGAGGAGGGCTGGCAGGTGTCGCAGAACACCATCGCCGAGATCATGGCCGAACTCGGTCTGCAGGGCCGCAAGCCGCCCCGCCGGCGCCACTCGCTGACCCGCCCCGGCAAGCGGAAGACCGCCCCTGACCTGGTACGGCGCAAGTTCGACGCCATCGCGCCCAACGTGTTGTGGTGGGGCGACATGACGGAGATCGACACCGGTGAGGGCAAGCTCTACCTATAAGTTACGTGGAATCACGCTGACGGATGGTCCTGCCGCGGGGGCCAGTACGCCGCCGTGGGGTGTCCCGTTGAGCGTGTTCGTGATGGTGTTGTCGGAGAAGTGGCCGGTGCTGGACCGGCATGATCGGGCGGCCGAGTGGCTGCAGATCTGGTCGGATCTGGGCCGGGCGCCCCGGACGATCGACGCGTACGCCCGCGGTCTGGGCGAGTTCCTGCTGGTGTGCGAGCGCGACGGGATCGACCCGAAGACCGCCAACCGCAGCCACATTGCCGCGTTCGTACGGGAGTTGAGGTCACGCCCGAGTCGCAGCGGGGCGAACGTTCTGGCCCTGGACTCGGGGGCGGGCCTGGCCAACGCCACCCTCCAGCAACGGCTGGTGCCAGTCCGGCTGTTCTACGACTTCCTCGTCGAGGAAGGGGTGCGCGAGTCGAACCCTGTGGGCCGTGGCCGTTACACCCCGGGGCGGGACCGTGGCGGCGGGACGGCGCGGGGACTGGTGCCGCGGCTGGTGAAACTGCCGTGGATCCTGGCCGAGGCCGAGTGGCTGCAGGTCCTGGAGGTCTTCCGGGCCGAGCCGATTCGCAACCGGCTGATGCTGGCGCCCGCCTACGACTCGGCGCTTCGCCGGGAAGAACTGTGTGCCTTGCGGAGCGACGACATCGATCCGGCCCACCGCACGTTGCGGGTCCGGGCAGAGACCACCAAGACCCGACAGGAGCGGATGGTGCCCTACTCGGCATCCACCGGAGTACTGCTGGGCGAGTATGGCCCTTCGTCGGCTGCGGGCCCGTGGGGTCCCACGCCGGACGGCGGTGCACTGGCGGGCCCTATCCTGGCTGGTCGGTCCGCTCGACCAGGCCCGCGCCGCCCTTCACGACGATGGTGAAGTGCGTCATCGTCGGGCCGGATCGCAGGCGGCGGCAGTCGTGCTGTCCAACTGCCGGGTGCTGCAACGCTCCTGGTGGGGCTGGACCACATGGGACTGGGCCCGGCTGTGTTGCTCCAGCAGCGCCGAGTTCCGCACCGCCCAGGAGCTGCCGACCGACACCACCGTGCGCCCGTATCTGATCGCGTTGTGCCATCTCCTCGGTGGCTTCACCGACTTCCAGCATCTGGGCAACTTCAACCGGCTCTACCTGGCCCAGCTCGTGTTCGGCACTGAGGCCGTCAGGCGGCAATGGACGAGGTCGCGGTGGTCGCGGATCGCTGGGGATATCGCAGTCAGAACCGTGAGGACGGCCGCTACCGGTTGCCCGGTGTCCTGGCCCAGGCCCTGCTGATCAACCGCAGTTGCCGGATCGAGGACCTGACCACCGAGGCGTTCGCCCGACTGCACGCTCACCCGGCCACCAGCACACGCTACTCGGCCGGGTTCTTCGCCCTGCAGAAGATCGTGGCCAGTCTCGGGCACTGCCAGAGCCCCGTCCGCCCCGGCTTCAATCACGCGCCCACGCTCGCCGGGGTCCCCGAGCCGTGGTCGTCCTATCTGCAACGGTGGTACGACACCTCCACACTCACTATGAACGTCCGCAACAACATCCGCACGAACATGGCCAAGACCGGCCGCTGGCTCGCCGCCGAGCATCCCCAAGCCGTCGATCCCGCCCACTGGACACGGACGACCTGCGCGAACTGGGTCGCGGCGGTCGACAAGATGGCCGTCGGCGACTACGTCCAGCGCGCCGACCACCTCCACGACCGCCTCGGCGACCCGATCGCTCCCCGCACCAAGTCCCATATCCTCATGGGCACTCGCATGTTCCTGCGCGACCTGCAGGAATGGGAGTGGATCCCACGGCGCTTCGATCCCGCCCGGGCCCTGGCAGTGCCCCGCACCATCGCCGCGCTGATCGCCACCAACCCCCGCGTCATCGCCGACGAGATCTGGGCCAAGCTGTTGTGGTCCGGGCTCAACCTCGAGGCAAAGGATCTTCCCGGCACCTCCGCCGGCAGCTACTACCCCCTTGAGTTGATCCGTGCTCTTGCGCTGACCTGGCTGTTCTCCGGCCTGCGCAGTGACGAGATCTCGCGGCTCAGGGTCGGCTGCGTCCGCTGGCAGCACGAGGGACAGTCCATCCACGGCGGCTCCCGCGAAGTCCTGGCCGAACAAGCCGTCTGCCTACTCGACGTCCCCGTCCACAAGACCGGCACCGCCTTCACCAAGCCCGTCGACCCGATCGTCGGCCAGGCCATCGACGCCTGGCAGGCCCTGCGGCCCGCCCAGCCCAAGCGTCTCGACGCCAAGACCAACGAGCACGTTGACCTGCTCTTCTCCATCCGCGCCCACCCGGTCGCCAAGAACTACATCAACCGCACCCTGATCCCCTCGCTCTGCGAGAAAGCCGGAGTGCCCACAGCCGACGTCCGAGGCAACATCACCAGCCACCGGGCCCGCTCGACCATCGCCGGCCAGCTCTACAACGCCAAGGAGCCGATGACTCTCTTCGAATTGCAGGCATGGCTCGGACACCGCAGCCCTACCAGCACTCAGCACTACGCGAAGATCACTCCGAACACCCTGACCAGGGCTTACACCGAGGCCGGATACTTCTCCCGCAACCTACGAACCATCGAGGTACTCGTCGACCGGGACGCCGTCACCTCCGGCGCCGCGACCGGCGGCGAACCCTGGCAGCACTACGACCTCGGCCATGGCTACCGCACCTACAGCTTCTTCGAGCAGTGCCAGCACCGGATGGCCTGCGCACGCTGCGACTTCTACACCCCGAAGAACTCGAGCAGGGCCCAACTCCTCGAAGCCAAGGCCAACTTGCAGCGGATGCTCGTGTCCATCCCACTGACCGACGACGAACGCGCAGCCATCGACGACGGGCAGACCGCGATCGACTCCCTCCTCGACCGCCTCGCCGAGGTCCCCACCCCAGCCGGGCCCACCCCGCGCGAACTCCGCCGTCCCCTCCTGCCGATCATCGACGTCCGACAAGGCAACCAAGGATGAACCCGCAGGTCACAGATTCCACAGAATCGCATCCGTCCACGACGCCTTCTCCCGCCGGGCCCTGGGATACGCGATGGGCGAGCGGCACGATGCCGCGCTGGTCAGCGGCGCCCTGCAGATGGCGATCGCGACCAGAGGCGGCCAGGTCGACGGCGTCATCTTTCACACGGACCGCGGCAGCGAATACACATCGGAGGCGTTCCAGCAGCTGTGCGGCAGGTGGGGTGTGGTGCAGTCGATGGGGCGAGTCGGGTCGGCCCTGGACAACGCCGCCGCGGAGTCGCTCCACTCGGTCCTCAAGGTTGAGTACATCCACCGACACACCTTCGCCACCCGCACCGAGGCGAGGCTGAAGACCGCCACGTGGATCGCGGACTTCTACAACACCGAGCGTCGCCACAGCGCGGCCGGCGGGAAACCGCCCGTCGAGTCTACGCGCCGCCGACCAGGATCGTGAATGGCACCTGTCCGGCGTGACGCAGCCTCGCAGCGCTTGTCCGGCCTGATACCGGCTGACGTGCTCGCCAGACTTGGCCAGCGAGACAGCGCCGGCGAACAGCTCGGCCACGCTGTCGGCGGTGAGGTGCGTCATCGGGCAGGAACTCCTTCGCCCTGGAGCGACGCGGAGGCCGCGCCTTGGGCATCGTGGTGGACGTGGTCGGATGACCTGGCACGGGTTTCGGCACGGTGGGTGATGAGGTGAGCGACCTGAGCCGCGCTGTCGCCGCGCCACCGGCACACCGCATCCGTGGCCGTCTGCGGGACGGGCGGGCGTGGATCGCGCAATGCAGAGAGCACCTCAGCGACGTCGTGAGCGTTGCTGCACCGCCTCGCGAGGACGACCCGCTCACCGATCACCTCCTGCTCGTTCCAGCCACGGCGGAGGCGGCCCGCTTCTGGTCCGCAGCAGCCAGGCCGCTCAGGCTGCTGCGGACCGGCACCGAAAAAACTCTCGTCCAGGCGCTTTGTAGGAACCCGACAGCAACTCAGCCCGCTCCACATGCACCCCGGCCACCGCCGCTGCACGCCCGCTGCACAAATGGCCACCGCTCGGCCACCGGAGGCCCCTGCGTGCTGCCCCGCGAGGGGGTCAAGGACAGCCCAGAGGTCGCAGAAAAGGAAAAACCCCAGGTCACGGCGAGTGAGTCCTGGGGTTTCTCGGAGCCGCCTTCGGGATTCGAACCCGAGACCTACGCATTACGAGTACGCGAGCGATCGTGCTGCACCATGCCACGGGGTGTTGCCAGTTCTCATTTTGCCTGATCAGAGGACACAAGCGGGGTTGGTTCGTGCCACCTCATGTTGGCCGGTCCAGAGGCGTCCGCGCTCCCCCTGCGCTCCCCTTCCCTCCAGCCCGTCCTGTATCGGTACCTCCCGGGAGACAGTGGCCTATCAAGACTGGCTTGTACTTACGCGCAAACCGTTCCGACCGGAACCCAGCGTCTGAGCTGTCGGCCGGACCCCGATCAGATGCACGATACGCATTGTCACGATCCCACAAACGCGACCAATCTCCCACGGGCACATGCCCAGGGCTGCATCGTGTCGTTGGGTGTTCCGTTTGATCATGCGATGCCCAGCACCGTGAGTGGGCGGGTGGTGTCGCGTGCGGGGTGACGACAGTAACCTCCACCCACCGCTTTCCTCTGCCGCTACTGCTCGGATGCCTCGCCGTCAGAACCCGGCTCGGCGGCGGGCTTCTCCTCGGGAGGAGCGGTGCGCCGGTACTGCGGGTGGTCGAGGTCCATCTGCCTGGCGGCGTGCAAGGGCACGGGGAAGCGGGCCCGGTCGGACCAGAAGAGGGTCTGGTGGCAGAGTTTTGCGGTGGCCACGGCAAGGACTTCCGCCGAGACGCCCTCGGCGCAGGCCAGCGGATAGATCTCGGTCGCAGTCATGGAGTACCAGTTCTGGGGCATCTCGCCCTTGCGGCGCTCCTCCTTCTTCTCCGAGTGGACGGACCGCTTGGCGTCCCATCGGGTGTACTTCGAGCCAAGTCGGCCAGCGCCGTCGCCGTCGTACGCGCGCGGCACGTTGCACAAGATCCAGACGGGTGCGCCGAAGTCCACCTCGACTTGGTACAGCATCCGGGTTGTTTCGCCGTCTGTTGTGGCGCCAGCCTGTCCCTTCAACACACGCGTGGTGCTGACAGGCGGCGGGACCTCCTCGTCCGCGATGTTGATACGGATCACAGAACGCGGCCTCTCGTCGCTACTCAGGGAGCTGCCTGGGAGCCAGTAGCGGCTGAAGCGCGGAGTCCGGGAGGCTCCCTGGTTCATGTTCTGCAGCCCCTCCCACATGCGGCGGCAGGCCAGCCCGTCCACGGTGACGGTGTAGGGGACTCCGTCCAGCTCCTCGGCGAGGTCTCCGAGGGCCAACTCGACCGCCTCGGCTGCGTCGTCCCAGCGCTGCCGGTGAGTCTTCTTGTCCCCGTTCTCCTGGGGGTAGGCCGCGGCGTGGAAGGCGGGCTGGGCGCTGCGGTAGGGCTGCCACTGGGGTCGGGTGGAGCTCCAACCGAGCATGCTCCACGCTCCGCCGACGTGGGCTGGCGGGATGAGTGCTGATGCGGTGATCACGACCTTGGGGGGCCCGTTCTCCCCCTTCCGCCGGTTCTGCTGGCGTACATGGACACCGACTTGGGCGACTCGGTGAACGGGGTAGTCAAAGGTTTCGGGTTCCAGCGCGTTGGCGATGCGGTCGTCGATAACCCCGAGCGAGCGGTAGAGGTCGAGGAGGGCCATTTCGGCCGGGTGGTCCTTCGCCTTCGGCATGACGATGCCTTTGTCGTTCTTGCCCAGGATGTACTGGGTGGGAACGCCGAGGCCGGCAAGGAGCGATCGCGTCAGGAGCTTGCCGTCGCGGCTGTCGGCGTCCGCGCCGTTCTGCTCGTCAACGGCCTCGGGCTTCTCGGTCTCGCACCAGGCGCCGACAAGAATCCCGTCCCCGGAGACCAGCGAAGCGCCGGTCTGTGCCAGGGCTTCTCGCCTGCCGTCCGGTCCCCCGGGCTTGAGGAAGTCGGTGGCCAGGTGAAGCACCGCGGTGATCTGGTCGCCGTGGAGGCTGAACTCCTGGCCGTCGTGCGGGTCGAGCCCCGTGGGGTCAATGCCGTAGGTCTTGCAGAGGGTGTCGAGCATCCGCAGCCGAGTCTCGTCGCGGTACCACAGGCAGGCGATGCGCAGCTTCTTGAAGCCAGCAGCCTCGACAGCGGAGAAGATGGACTCCGGCGTGGGCACGGCGCTGCCTCGCGCCCGGAGCGGCTCCTTGCTCTCGCTCTTCTCCCGTTCCTCCTTGCGGCGTTCGAGCTCCTTCTTGGTAACGCGCTCGGGGTCGGTCGGCCGGTGGGGAAGCGTCATGGGCGCCTCCCGCATCGTCAGAGGCACGGCTACGTCGCCGAATGCCTCGGCGACGTGGCCATAGAGAAGGCGCAGGTGCTGCATCCCGGTGCCGGTGCCGATAGGGAAGGAATAGCTCTTGGGGAGGACCGGCCACACCTGGCCGGGGTGTTCGCGGGGGAATGCCGCCGGCTTTTTCTCCTCGCGGGCCGCCTTGAGGAGCTCCTGTTCCCTGCGGGATCGCTGGTCGATCGTCCTCAGGATCGAGTAGTCCATCTCCAGACGCCCCAGCGCCTCCAAGGCGAGCCGGTTCACGGTGCGGGCAGCGCCGCGGCCGTTGAGCGACACCTCAAGGAGCGGGCGCCCAGAGCCGGGCTGCACAGCCAGGGCCGTCTTCGAGAAGATCAGCGAGGAGGAGATGCGGGTCACCCTCGACGACACCAGGAGCACGGGACTGGCGATGTTCGGAAGGGTCTTGAGCCGCAGCGCGGTGCGGGAGAGGGCATACCGACCGCCCTGCTCGTTCTGCCAGGGCTCTTCCAGGGCAACCAGACCGCCGGTGGTGTCGGGGCGCAGTGCGATCTCCCTGCCGTCGGAGATCGCCCACGGCTTGGCGGCCATGCGGCGGGAGAGGTCCCAGGCGACGGTCCGGTAGACCCATCCGGGGGCATTGGGCTGCGTGCCGTCGACCGGCTTGAGGTGATCGGCGAGCGCGTATCGGTGTTCTGGTGACGCGGCGATCCGTTTGGCGAGCTCAGGAGCCATGGTGAGGTCGATGGTGTCGATCTTCTCCCCGAGCGCCAGCGCATGGGTGAGGGTGAACACCTGACGGAGCAGCTCGCTGTCGAGCGGTTCGCGTGAGGCGAGGAACGGGCCACGGAAGTCGGGGTCGAAGTAGACGTAGCCGCCGCTTAGAGTGCTGAGCACGGTGGTAGCGATGGAGTACGGGGCCTGCGCCGCGTCGTCGCCGTAGCGGCGTGCGCATTGCCTGCTGAAGTCGCTCCACAGCTTCTCGGTCTCGCTGTCGAAGTGCCGCACGTACACCGCGGCGTCGCCGACGAGCTTGGGCGTGCAGCGGTAGGCGAGGGTATTCAGGTACATCCCGGGCTCGCGGTCCTGCTGAGTCACGCGTCCTCTTCTCTTCAGGCGCCCGGGAAGCCGGGCTCGTGGGGTTCGATGCCGGCGTAGGACAGGAACGCGTTGAGCGCCTCTCCGTACAGTTCGTTCATCCGTTGACGCACCTGGGGCGTCCACTGGGAGTGGATGCGGCGCAGGACTGTTTCCAGGTCGGCGTTCCAGGTGTCCTCGTGGAAGGCGTAGTCGACCATGTGGAGGACCGCTTCGGTGCCGCCGCGGCGAGCCCGGCCGGCCAGCTGGATGAGATCGACGATCATGCCCGCGACGACCTCCTCCTGGAGGGACTTGTGCATGGCCGTGAACTGCGGGGCCGTCCGCAGGAGAAGGGACAGACGTTCCCAGGCAGCGTCACGACCGACGGCAAGCCCCTGTGACGGATTCGAGCTACCGCCGGTCGGCAGGGCCCGCAGACCGGCGGCGTTGATGCTGGCGTACATCTCGGCGGGCTCGCTGAGGAGCGCCAGGGGACGTACACAAAGGTAGACGGAGCGGACGGCGGAGCGGATGCCGACGACGATGTTGAGCCCCCTGGCAATCAGCGACAGGGGCACGACCAGGATCTTGCCGTGTTTGGGGAAGTCCTCGAACTCCTCGGCGGTGAGGCGTACTGCGACGTTCTCCTTGGGCAGGTCGGGGTCGGCGCGGTGGCGGTCCTCCGCCCGCACCGCGACGCACAATCCGCCGCCGTAGTGGCCGGCTTGCGCGATGCCGCGCGCCAGCCAGGCGCACTGCTGGTATGAGTTGGCCACCACGAGCACGTGGGCGCGGTCGGGGTCCTGGGCCGCCGTTCGTTCGAGTTCGCGGTGGATCTTCTGGTCGTACAGGTTGCTGCCCAGTTCGATCAGGGCGTCCTTTTTACGGCTGGGGTGGGTGCCTGACACCTTGATGGGCTCCCCGAACAGGGGGTGGCCCTCTCCGTACTCGATACGGTGCTTCCTGGCCCGGATGGACTTGGCCTGCGCGTCGGTCATCCACCATCGGACGGGGGCATGGACATGTTCGCGCACGGCTTGGGGGAAGTATGCGGTGGCCGACAAGCCCATCACCGGCCGCTCCACAGCGGCCAGGAGGAGCGAGACGACACCGCCGAGCTCGGCGGTGTAGGTGTGCGGGTCACCCGTGATGGTCTGGGCGACAAGGCTGGCGTTCTTCTCCTTGTCGTCAAGCCCGGTGATGCGGTAGCCGGTGATGGAACGGCCGAGCATGCCCAGCGGAATCACCGAGGAGACTGCCGTGGCCCGCAGGAGTTCCACAATCTTCTGCGCCGACCGCAGGCCGGAGGAGCGGTAGTCCTGGGCCTTGTCCTGCAGTTCGGACAGAGCTTCGTCCAGTTCGGTCATGGCAGTGCGCGTCACCAGGAGGTTGATGGCCTTGGCGCGCCGTTGAACGTCCTTGATGGAATCCTCGAGAAGCATGTGCAGCTCCAGCTTCACCATGTCGAGCAGGTGCTCGCCTCGTGGCGCCACGAGGGCGCCGAGGGCACGCCGCACGTCGTCCCAGTCGGGTTCGAGCAGACTCGGTTGGGAGGCGAGCGGATCGAGGCCCCGATATCGGGCCGGCATGAGGGCGTTGAGCCGTTGGAAGAAGTCCGGCGGAATGTCCGCCTCTTCCGCGATCTCCGTCTCGGGCCAGAGCAGGCGGATCAATGCGCGGTCCCGCCCACGGGCCAAGTGCCAGCGGGTACTGGTCTGGTCCGGAATGCGGGCCTGGGCTCGCTCGTCCTCCGTGGCGTGCAGGCTGAGGGCGTTCTTGCAGATACTCAGGAGGAAGAACTCCGCCATCAGCCGCACGTGGCTGACAGCAGGCAGTAGGTTGTGCTCGTCGTCGATGTGCAGCCGCTTCGCGTCGGTGTCCATCTCCTGCGGCGCTGCGGACCAGTGCCGCCGAGAGTGCAGGACCACCTCGCCGGCGCAGTTGTCGATTGCCCGGGACTGGAACTGGTCCACTTCGTCGACGAGCACGGCGTGGCAGGTCCGAAGCGCGAATTCGGCCGCCGTCATGCTCCGGACGGCCCGGCCGTCCAGGTTCACGCCGATGCGCAGGTTGCCCTGCATGAAGGCGTAGTGGTTCATGATGACGACGTTCGCGGCGCAGGCGTCGTAGACGGGGGCGAACTTCCCGCACGTCGGGATCCAGGGGCAGGCTGCGGAGCCCACCCCCTGACGGCGCAGGTTCAGGCACGGTTCGCGCCCGGGTGGGTAGTCGCCGGTGGCCTCCAGGAAGGTCTTCTGTGCGCATCCGTAGGCCAGTTGGTCAAGATCGCGCTCGCCTCGCTCACCCCATTCACCGGGGAGGTCGGGGTCTTCGTTGATAAGGGAGGCGTGCTTGAGGGCGCGGTCGTGCATCCCGGACGAGGACATCAGGTGGGCGCAGCCTGCCTCGTGTTCGATGACCCCCGATTTGCGCAAGTGGTCGAGGTCCCCGCGCACATTCCACGTCGCTGCCAGGCACGCTTTGATATCGGGCAGCACGATGGCGACGCGTAGCTGGTTCGCTGCGAACCATGCGGCCATGACCCGGACCAGGACGCTCTTGCCGGTGCCGGTCGGGGCGTTGAAGATCTCTGTCCGACCGGCGGTCAGCGTCAGCGCCTCGCGGGGGGACAGGCTGTCGGTGGTCTGCAGCACCTCGAAGAGCTGCTGCAGGGTCTGGTGCAGGTAGCGCTTCTCCGGCGTGTAGCGCAGGTCGATATGCCGGGCCAGGCCGAGGAGTTCGGGGGTGGGGATCGGGACGTCGGGCAGGTAGGGGACAGAGGAGACGTGCGGAAGCTGATCGTGGCCGAGCGGGGCGGTGAACTGGGGGTAGGTGGGGATGGTGAGCCGCCCCTGGATCTGTCCCTCCCCCCCGGCTTCCACAGTTCGGCGGGGTTTCGGTGGGTCAGGTCGGGGATCGATGCTGGTCAGCGCGTTGCGGCTAGCGGCACGGGCTGAAAATGCCT
>NZ_JBEXID010000098.1:0-22525 GCF_040608395.1 Streptomyces sp. NPDC005181 | reverse complement strand
TAGAGGTTGTCCCGTATGGGGTGGTAGTTATCCCCTGGGGGTCATGTTGTGGAGCAGTTGGCCGGCCTGAGACCAGGGTGCCGCCAACCACCCGCCGCCCCGCAACAACGATCGCCCGGTCCCACCGGGCGCCGGCATCACTCCAACCGGGTCACCAGCAGGCTCCCCGGTGCGCTCACCGTGTTGCGCAAGGTGATATCGAACAGGAACTCTCCTGCACCGGGGCGGAGGACAGCCGATTGCCCGGGTGCGAGCGCTTGTCCTCCGCTCTGTTCACGGATGCCCTGCCTGGCCCCATTGACGACCGTCACCAGCACGGCAGAGGGCCCCGTGTTGCGCACCGTGCCGCCCACCCGAAGGGCGGCCCGTCGGCCCGCTCCTGTCACCGGCGCGGGCCGTCCGCTCTGCGTCGGGGTGGCTGTCATTGATGCAGGAGGAGCATCACGACCGTGCCAAGCTGCATTGCACCCTCGCAGAAGTGGCCGTAGAGGTCTTTGACGGCAGGGGTGTGCGGGCTGCTTGTGTTCCGTCGCAGCCCTGGCATGTCGCGCGTGAGCGACCTGAGGGCGCAGGCAAGGAGATACAACACCAGTATCACCGTGCCTGCGTCGTGGGTTCCTGGGTCCCCCGTCGAGTGACCGGCATGGACCGCCGGAGTCTCGTGTCCCGAACCTGCCATCGGGCGTGCCATCCAGGCCATCGCGGCCATGCCTGCCGCGGACGGCAAACTCCGTGCCGCCGCGGGCAGTCTGGCCCCGCGCCGGCTGAGCGCGGACAGGGGGAACCACAGTGCTGCAGCTGCGAAGAAGACTGCTTGCGCCCTCGTAGGCACCTGAGCGCCCCAACTCCACGTCATGGCAGACATGGCCACTGCCATGACGGTGTGCAGGAGACCGTCGATCCGCACACGCCACCCGGAGCTCCGTGGCAGGACACGGTGTCGCAGCTCGTGGATGGCTGCGGCCGCGAACAGCACTGTCAGCATGGAGCACACGACGTCATTGGGGCTCATGCGTCTCGTGCCCTCCCACGGAGCGGGTCTCCTTCGGTCGGAGCCGACCTGTCTGAGCAGGAAGCCGCCGGTCAGTCCACGGGGCGCGGAGCACGCAGGTGGGCCCGCTGCGCCAGTTCGTCTTCGTCGACCAGTGTGAGCATCGGCTGACCCGGCGCACACAGCATGGTCACGACGAACCGGCACGGCGCGTCCGTTCGGGCGTTGCCGTCCTGGTAATGGATCACGTCACCGCCCGGCTCCCAGAACGTCTCACCGGCCTTGACCACGCGTTGCGGTTCTCCCTCCAGCTCAAAGCACACCTCGCCCTCGACCACGTAGCCGAACGCCGGCCCCGAGTGGCGGTGCGGAGGAGTGCCGGGGTCACCAGGCTGCCACTCGACCAGGATGGTCATCGCCGAGGCACCCTCGGCGACGGTGAGCGGCTCGGTATCCTGCAGCATCCTCGCTGCGGTCCTCCAGCCCCCGGAACGCGGATTCTCGTTGGTCTCTCCCGCTGAGTCGTTGCTTGACACTGTGTTGCACCTCCGTAGTTGTTGCCCTGAATGGGCAGAGGACATGTGCCGCCAAATAGCGAGGGTGGTGTACCAACCTCTCTCGCTCGGCGGTAACAGCGTCCGTGCATTCCAGGCAGCTCACGCGGCTGCCTCGAAGGGGAGACCGAGTGCACCGTGCTTCTGTGACAGATGTCGCCGGTTTCGGAGCTCGCTCGAAGCGGAGGCCGGGGTCCTCCCCGCACGGGTGACCGCCGCGCAGCCACGAAGGCCGCGGCGTCCAGTGGGTGCATCGTGCTACTGCTCCGCTCAGTGTCACAACAGCGCTTTGAGTTCTGTCGTATGTAGTGCACATGGCCGACTTCGCCGTCACCAGGTTGAGCGTTGGAGGCCCAGGACCTTCTCATGTCCCAGTGGGAAGTCCACGCTGACGTCTGGTCAGTGACGTCCTGGGCGGAACTGCGCCGCGAGCAGGCGGCCCGGGCGGCTGGTGCCACGATCGCGGACATCGGCGAGGCCACCGGGCAGACATTCAACGCGACTGGCTGCCGCAGCGTCACTGACGACATCGCCCTGTTGTTGTGGCGGGCCCAGCGGCAGGCCCAGGCCGTCGGCGTGGTCAACGAGAACAACCCGCCGGACGAGCTGATGAAGAGGCAACGGACCACGCCCTGGCAGGGGCCTTCCGCGACGACCCGGACAGCTTCGAGACCGTCCGCTGCCGGCGTCCTGTCGTTGGGCGCATCAATGAGTCGCAAGGAAACCGCGCAGCAAACAGGAGAGCCCGGGGACGACGCGCTCGATCCGTGAGCCCCCCGCGCGGTTCCGCACCGGCCGCACGGCGCCGCACCTGGCCGGGTTGCGGGGCGCCGGGCCGGCTTCGGCATCCGCCAGCGCCCTCACGCCCTCGCGGCGTGCGTGATCGCGGCAGATGCGGCGATCCGGTCGAGGAAGAACAGCGCCGCGCTGCAGAGAGCGATCCAGGCCGACAGCACGACAACACCGTTGACCAGCCCGTCGTGGTGGAAGTAGGCGATCCCGTCCAGTGCCCGGACGCCGACGCCCGGAGGCATCACCGAGGTGAGTGGTTTCAGCCAACCAGGCAGAAATTCGGGCGGCAGCACCCCACCGCTGCTGGCGTTGCCCATCACTATCATGAAAATCGACGCCAGCAGAATTCCGATCGGGCCGAAGACCCGGATCAAGAGTACGGTGGCTACCGCTACAGCCCCCGCCATCAGCGCCACAAGCCCCGCGATGCCCAGAAATGGACCGGGTATGGCTCCGAAGGCCGTACTCGCAATGAGTGCTGTCGCCAGCCCACCGACGACCGCGAACAGCGCCAGACTGCTCACGCGCTGCCCGAAGGAGAGGCGCGGTGCCACTTGGTAAGTCATCTGGCCGAAGAGAAACCCTGCCAGCACCAGCCCGAATGACGCATAGAAGACCGATAGACCCCGGCTGTCTCCACTCGACAGCGGAAGGATGTCGATCACGGGCCACTTCTCTTTTGCCTGCTTACAGCCCGGGGTGCACAGATTGGCGAGCGGCGCCACCAGCGCGGACACCGCGGGACCGTTCGCACCCGCATACACGATCTTGGGCTCGCCGCCGTCGGCCAACAACGCGGCATACGCCTGGCGATGCTCAACCGCCCAACGGGCCGAGGCGTTGTCCGGGTACCGGTCGACCTGGAAGCCGTCTGGCGAGACACGCTGCAGCCGGACGTCGAAATGTGCCGCAGTCTTGTCGGATGCGGCGACGGCGACCGGCAGCCGGTGCGCCTGGGGCGTATGGAAGGCGGCCAGGAAAACGCTGACGAAGACCAGGCCGATGGTCAGCACAGTGATCACGGGCTTGAACACCGCCTTCGGACCAGTCAGCCCCGGCCGCTCGGGTGGGGCGTCACTCTGCGGACCTGGATGATGTCGGTGTCGCCCCGACCCCGGATCGGTGTCAGGGACATAACTTTGACTTGTGGACGCAGTGCTGGGCATGACCATGGTTCCTCCTTCGCCGTATAAGGTAACTTATATAAGTTACCTTACACATGGAGGAGCGCGGTGGCGGCGAAGGATCCCAGCGAGCGCATCGGCTACCTGATTTGGCAGATCTCGCAGGCGTACACGCAGCGCCTCGAACGGGCATTGCGCCCACTCGGACTGACCCAGGCGCAATACAGCACGCTCGTCCGATTGAGTCTGGACGGGACTCTGTCCAGCGCCGAACTCGCCCGCCGCTGCGGCGTCACCGCCCAGTCCATGGGCACAGCGCTGCGGGGTCTGGTCGAGCGTGGACTGGTCGAGCGGCATCCCCACCCCACGCACGGAAAGATCATCGAAATGTGCGTCACGGCCGCAGGCAAGGCCCTGGCACTACAGGGCGAGATCGCGCTCGAACCGTGCGAGCAGGAGACCCTGGCACCGTTCCTGCCCCAGGAACGGGAACAGGTGCGCACTCACCTCCGTCGCATGCTCGGCGCCCTCAACGCCCCTGCGCTCGGACCGGGCAACGGGAATCAGCACGACGGGACATGAGTAGCGCACGGCTCGGTGCTGGAGCGACCACATCGGTGCGGCGGCTGATCTCCTCATTGAGCCGTACGCGCAGCTTCTTCGACCTGACGGGGGAAGGCGGATGACCCGGTCATCAAGGGAGGGGAGGCTTGAACATCGCCGACATCGCGAGCGGAATCGTCGTCGAGCCCGGCCGGCCGGGCTCGCGGCGGTGGCCTCGCCCCGGATGACGTGACAGGAGCCACCTTCACCATGTCCGACACAGGTTCCCGCGGCGCCTTGTTCGATACGGTCGTCGTTCCGCCGAACCAGGCCGCGATCCTGGGCATCGGTGCCACGGTCGAGCGCCCTGCGGTGGTCGAGACTGCCGACGGGCCGGTCATCGGCATCCGCGACAGGGTGCACGTGTCGCTGTCGTACGACCACCGCCTCGTTGACGGCGCGGACGCCGCCCGTTATCTGACTGCGGTGAAGTCGATTGTGGAAGCCGCGGCGTTCACCGACGATCTGCTCGCAGAGAACCCAACACAGTCTTGATGACATCGGCGAGGTTCCGGACCACGCTGCATACGCCGCCGCGTGGAATGCCGATTCGACGCCCATCCCGCAATACCTATTCCATGGTGTCAAGCCCACGCTGTTCGACAACAGACCGACCTTCACTCCGGTGGCCCGTGCATGGGCAAAAAGTTGCAGCTACATAAGGCATCGACGCGGTACCCCACCTTCAATTCACATGTTCCGCCTACGGTTCGTAACAACAAAAGAGGACAGGTACTGAATCTGTGACACGACTGTCTTCCCAACCGGGCGCGCGTCCTGCTGTGACGGCTTGTAGCATGGTGATCAAGAACTGGAGGACATCTATGCGCGCCGTGGATGATGCAGGCTCCCTCGACCAGGCAACGCGGGACTTCATGGCAGTGCGTCCCCAACTTTTCGGCATCGCGTACCGCGTCCTCGGTAGTGCTGTGGAAGCCGAGGACATCCTCCAGGAGACGTGGCTGCGGTGGCAGAACGCCAACCGCGCCGACGTCCACGAGTCGGCAGCGTTCCTGACTACGGTCACCGCCCGTCTGGCGATCAACCTTGCCCAGTCCGCCAGGATGCGGCGTGAGGCGTACATCGGGCCCTGGCTTCCCGAGCCGATCGACACACGCATGGATCCGCAGCTGGGCGCGGAACGGGCAGAGGCACTCGACATGGCGGTTCTCTTCCTCCTGGAGAAGCTGAACCCCGTGGAACGGGCTGCTTACGTTCTCAGGGAAGCCTTCGACTACCCCTACAAGCAGATCGCGGACATCCTGGAGACGAACGAAGCCAATACGCGCCAGTTGGTGAGTCGCGCCCGGAAGCATCTGTCAGCGGACCGCAGGGAGCCGGTCAGCTCCGACGCTCACCGGCGACTGCTGGAGGTGTTCCTCGCCGCAGCGCAGACCGGCAGTCTGTCGGTGCTCGAGGATGTCCTCACCGCGGACGTGGTCAGCTACTCCGACGGCGGAGGGGTGCGCGGGGCATCCAAGATTCCGGTCGTGGGGCTTCCGCACGTCTCCAAGTACCTTTGCGCCTTCGCCCCACGTTTCTGGCCTCAGGCAGACGTTCGCTGGGTCGAGGCCAACGGCAGGCCGGCCGTCCTTGTCTCACACGACGGAAACGCCGTGGCTCTGCTGTCCGTCGATGTGTCGGCACGAGGCATCGAACGCATCATGTGGGTCATGAATCCGGCCAAATTGTCTCCTTACGTGGCTTCGCTGGACAACTGAGGCAGCCTTCCGCCGGCACTGCGCCCGGCGGGCGCCCCGAAGCGCGCCGGCGCAGGTCAGGATGTCCTGGGCTGCGCACCTTTCGGCATCGTCACCCAGCGCAAGGAGATGTCGCCTTCCGCACCGGCCCCGCCCGCTTGACGAGGGCACCGACACGGGACAATCGGGCTGCGTGTCAGCGACTGTCACAAGAGCGGTGACTTGTCGGTCAACTAACTGTCCGGATCCCGGGACCCTCCACGACATGAAGGTGCATAAAATATGGCATTTTGCATACTTGGTTCGGTGAGCTCTGCCCATAGTCGGCCGTCTCGCATCGCGTGTCGGCGTGGGATGCCGACACCGACGGACATCGGCCTGCCCGCATCGATGCCGGCTCCGCGCCCGGCCGTGTACTGCAACCTTGACGGAGCCATGCGGTGACCGAGCAGATCCCGTTGCCCGATCTGTCCACCGACAAGGACTTCGACGGAGAGTTCTTCGCCCCCATCTACACCACAACGGTGACGGTGAGCGGCGGGATAGCGCGTCACGGGCGGGCCTCGGGGAGAGCACGCTCGGCCGACGGAGTCCTGGATCTCAACCTGCGCATGCCTGCCGAACTAGGAGGAGACGGCCAGGGAACGAATCCCGAGCAGCTGTTCGCCGCCGCCTTCGCCGCCTGCTTCCACGGATCACTGAGCCTGGTGTTACGACAGGCCGCGCTCGATCCCGCCGCGATCTCCGTGGCGGCGACCGTGGCGTTCGGACGGGACCCAGGAGACGGCGGCTACTTGTTGCACGTCGACCTGGTGGTCAAGTGGCCGGACGTCGATCCTGAGATTGCCGCTCCGCTCCTGAAGAAGGCCGATTCGTTGTGCCCCTACACGAAAATGGTCGGGCAGGGAACGCCGACGACCATCACGCTGACTTCCTAGTCGGGCACGCCCTCGATCATCCGATGCTGGAACAGGCGGCCCCGTCCGGCCCCGGACCTGGGCTGCCTGCTCAGCTGTATGCCGTTTCAGGCTGTTTTCCGGAGCCGTCGTGTCCCGCATCGCAGCACACGACGGCTTCGCAGGACCGCCCAGCTGCCGACCGGCACTCCTGAACGCCATCTCGTTCGCTGATGAGGCAGCGAGACCGCAGTCGCCATGCGATTCGTCTCGCCCCAGACAGTTGTCACGCCCTCCTCGGACACGCAGTGGATCAGCACGGAGGCGTGGCACAGGATGGCGGAGATCTTCTCGTCCCCGGGCCGTATGAGAGCGTAGAACTCTTTCCAGCCGCCCTTGACGGCATGGTGCCCGAGGTGGCGCGGAAGGGGATTCGTCGCGCATGGCTCTCTGTTCCGCAGCCGTGCGCTTGAGACATCATGCACGTTCGGGCTGACGTGTTCAGCAGTGGTGTTCGGGCTCAGGTCTATCTGTAAGACCAGGCAGCGCTGCACTGTGTGACAACTCTCTGCCGGGATTTGCGGGAAATGTGTCACGTAAGCGAGAGCCTTCCTGGCGGATCGTGTACCTCCATGGCCGTCCGGGTCTTTGCGGTCAGGCACAGCTGGCCGCTCGACCAAGTCGATGTAACTGTGCGGTTCGATCCGCAAGGACAGATCGTCAAGAACATCTGGTTGACCGGCGATCTGGACTCTGTCCACATCCAGTAACTGCTGGCAGTTGCCGGGCGCTGTCCTGTGCAACGTCTCCTGACCAGGGAAGCCTCCGTCGTCACCGTGCCCACTGTTCTGCCGAGGCCCCACTCGTCCCGCGGCCAGACACTGCCGCAATGACCCGACCCTGCGTGGTTCGGTCCCCCACCGCCCCCTGGTACTGCAACCGCATCTGGGGTGTGTGGCCTCGGCGTTGGTAGTGGCAGCGGTGGGCTCGGACCTGGCTGGTACGTCGGTGGTGTGACCAGTGCAGGCGGTTCTCGTTGCTGGGGCAGTGGGGTGTGACGATGACGTGCCCGATCAACCGGCGGATCTCCGGATCGCTGAGAGGTATGAGGTCGTGTTCCCCACATCCTCAGATCACGCAGCTGCGCGGTGCGCGCGGTGGCCTTCTTGACCAGCGTGGTGCGGTGTCCGACCAGGAGACGCAGTTCCACGGCGGTCTCCTCGGGCAGTTCGACGCGCAGGTCGTCGGCGGAGCATGACCTGCGCGTCGATGACTTCGGCATCGCGCGGGTCGGACGCGCTGCGGCGCCTCCTCTCCCGGAGCCGGTGGGAGGCCGACGAGGTCCGCGACCACCTGCACGCCTGCGTAGGGCTGCAGATGAGCCCACTTGTCGAGCAGGGAACGGTTGATGCGCTGGACCTTGCCGTTGGTCTGCGGCCAGTAAGGCCAGGTCCGCTTGTGAGGTCGCAGGGGTGCGTCGCGGCCGGCTAGCCCTCGACGAACGTGACCGTCTCGTCGAGCGGCGCCCGGCCCGTACGGGCGTCACCCATCGTGGCATCCTCGAATCCGATCGACATGCCGCAGTAGAGGATGAGCTCGTCCGGGGGTGACAGAGCCTCCGCGACGGTCTTGCGATACACCGACCATGCCATCTGCGTGCAACTGTGCAGCCCTTCCGCCCGGAGCAGCAGCATGACGGTCTGCAGATACCCGCCGACGTCGGCCCATTGAGCCGGGCCCATGTCTCGGTCGATGTAGCAGAACAGGGCGGCGGGCGCGCCGAAACAGTCCCAGTTCGCGGAAGCAGCCCTCTGGCGTGCCACCAGGTCCTCGCGCGGAATACCGAGTGCGCCGTAGCGCTGCTCGCCGAAGGCGGATCGGCGCTCGCCGTACGGGGACTTCAGTGCGGGCGGGTACATCTCGTACTCCCGCTCGTCCCAGGGGTCGCCTGCGGCCACACGCTCGCCGACGCGCCTCTTGAGCTCGGCCAGCGGCCCGCCGGTCAGCACGTAGGCGTGCCACGGCTGGAGGTTGGATCCGGACGGCGCCCAAGCCGCGGCGGACAGCACGCGCTCCAGCACCTCCCTCGGGACATGCCGGTCGGTGAATCCGCGCACCGCCCGTCGGCTAGTGACCGCCTCATAGACGTCCAACATCACCAACCTCCCCATCTATCCAAATTCTACCTAATTGACAGTAATGGCCCGGAAAATGTGACAGGGCACCACCACCTCATGAGCGACAGTCGCATCGGGACGCGCCCCGCACGGGTGACCACGCGGTAGGCACCTCACCCGGAAAACCCCGTCAGCCCAGCGGCACCGGCGCGTGCAGCGCAATGCGCTAGCGGTCGACCGTCGCGACGTCCACGGGTCCGTCCCACCCCGAGAGCCGCGCCGCACCGCCGATGGGGGAAGGCGTCGAGCTCGGTGGCGCAGGGCGGGCAGGTGGTCGAGCCGCAGCCCGCTGCCCACCATGATCCGGGCCCGGCAAATTCGCATGCCGCTTCGGCCACCGGAATGGGAAGGGCGTCGTCCACCCCGGCGGCCGAACCTGCGGTCAGGTACGTGTCCAGCCTGGGGAAATCCGCGAACTGCTCGCGGAGCGCGTCGCGGTCGACGGCCGGGTGGAAGGCCCACCGGCTCTCGCCGCGCACGGCGCCGCGACGGTGCCGTCGGTCAGCGCGCCGATCGCGGCCAGGTCCGCCGGCCCGTGTCGGAGAGGTTGAGCAGGCGCTGGACACCGTCCGAGCGGAGCCGGCCAGTACTGGCTAAGGGCTGTCCCGTAATCCCTGGTGGATCAGCGCGCGGCGTCAGATGCGGTGCATCGCAAGGCGGAGGGGCGTCCTCATACTGGGCATATTCGGGCATTCCGACAACACAGCGAGGTGCCGTAGCTGTCGTCGTGCGCCCGCCAGGGATGACGGGACAGCCCTTAGGACGAGCGTCCTGTCAGGAGGGAAACCACAGGTCGGCGTCAGCAGCCTCTTCCTTGCGGATGCTGAAGACAGCGATGTCCTTCTTGTGCGAGCTCTGCGGTGGCAACTGGGCGATCAGACGGTGATCGCCGTCAAGGACGAACGTCTCGCCATGCTGCCCCGAGGACGTCTCGAAGTACTCGGCGTTGATGGTCGTGTACTGCGCCCACTGCTGTGGGACGTCCTCTTCGTAGAAGATCGCCTCGACCGGGCAGACCGGCTCGCAAGCACGGCAGTCGACGCACTCGGAGGGGTTGATGTAGAGCGTCCGGTTGCCCTCATAGATGCAGTCCACAGGGCATTCGATGAGGCAGGCTCTGTCCTTGACGTCGACGCAAGGCTGCGCAATGACGTACGTCATCATTTCCTCTTCCGTCCGACGGAAGTGATCAGCGGGCCGCCGGGCCTGCGGCAGGCAACCTTCCGGCTGGAGGTATGACCATGAAACTCACGATGTTGTGACAGCCGGTGCGTATCCCGCCTGGGCCGCCGCGGGGATTGTCACAGGATGAGGGGCTACGCTGTCTGATGGGTGACTCTTCCCGCATGCCTCGCGGCATGCGACATCTGAGATGAGGAACCCTATGAATACTTTCGTGATCGTTGGTGGCGGTCTGGCCGCAGGCAAGGCAGCCGAGGCGCTGCGGGAGCACGGTCACAGCGGCCCGCTCATCATCATCGGCGACGAGCATGAGAAACCGTACATTCGGCCGCCGCTTTCCAAGGGTTACCTGCTGGGCAAGGAGGAGCGCGATTCGATCTTCGTGCACCCTGATGACTGGTACCGGGAGCACGATGTCGACCTGCTGCTGGGCACGCGTGCGCGCGCGGTCGATCGGCAGGCGCGGAAGGTGGAACTGGACGACGGACGTCAGGTTCCCTACACCAAGCTCCTCCTGGCTACTGGCTCGTCTCCACGTCGTCTGTCTGTTCCAGGAGCGGACCTCGACAACGTTCTGTACCTGCGCCGTGTGGGAGACAGCGAACGCCTCAAGTCCGCCTTCAGCGCGGGGGCAAAGATCGTCGTGATCGGTGCCGGATGGATCGGTCTTGAGACCGCCGCGGCCGCCCGGATGGCCGGCGCCGAGGTAACTGTGCTCGAGCACTCGGAGCTTCCCCTGCTGAAGGTGCTCGGTCGCGAAGCTGCTGAAGTGTTCGCTGCTCTCCATGCTGATCACGGTGTCAATCTGGTGCCCAACGTGCAGGTGGAGTCCCTCACCGAAACACACGGCCGTGTGGACGGGGTGCGGCTCACTGATGGCAGCCGCCTTGCCGCGGACGCGGTGGTCGTCGGCGTCGGCATCACCCCCAATGTCCAACTCGCCCAGGAGGCGGGCCTGGACGTGCAGAACGGCATCGTCACCGACGAGCATCTGCAGACTTCAGTGGCCGACATCTACGCTGCAGGCGACGTCGCCAACGCCTACCACCCGCTGCTCGGCCGCCGCCTCCGGGTCGAACACTGGGCCAATGCATTGCATCAGCCGGACGTGGCGGCGCTCAGCATGCTCGGCAAGAACGCCGTCTACGACCGGCTGCCGTACTTCTACACAGATCAGTACGACCTCGGAATGGAGTACACGGGTTACACGGAACCCGGGGGCTACGACCGCGTCGTCTTCCGCGGTGTGCCTTCCGAACGGCGGTTCATCGCGTTCTGGATGGCGGGAAACCGCGTGCTGGCAGGCATGAGTGTCAACGTGTGGGATGTCATGGACTCGGTCCGGTCCCTCATCACATCCGGGTCGGAGATCGACGACGCGCTCCTCTCCGACCCGGACGTACCCCTGGACCACATCCTGTCGTGACGCCCGGCCCGCGCGAGAGGGGCCCGATTGCGCGTCGCCTCTCGCCCTCGTCGGTGCCAGTGGGACCCACCACGGGTTCACGGGCGCACCAGCAACGGAAGGGTGTCACAGATCCCGGGACGGCCCGGTCGTATGAGTGACAACCCAGGCGATCGGAGTAGACCGTGGCAATCACCGAACAACGTCTTTCCACCATGGTGCTGGTGATCGGCACCGGAGGTGCTGGGCTGCGAGCAGCAATCGAACTGGCTGAGGCCGGTATCGATGTCCTCGCGGTCGGCAAGCGCCCCAAGGAGGACGCCCATACGGCACTTGCTGCCGGAGGAATCAACGCGGCCCTGGCCACCATGGATCCCGAGGACAGCTGGCAGCAGCACGCAGCCGACACTCTCAAGGAGAGTTATCTGCTCGCCGACCCTCGCACCGCCCAGATCGTCACTCAGGGCGCCGCCCGAGGCATCGACGACCTGGAACGCTACGGCATGGCCTTCGCCCGGGAAGAAGATGGCCGCGTCTCCCAGCGCTTCTTCGGCGCGCACAAGTTCCGGCGGACTGCCTTCGCCGGCGACTACACCGGTCTGGAGATCCAGCGCACGCTCATCAGGCGCGCGGATCAGCTCAACATCCCCGTGCTCGACGGCGTCTACATCACTCGGCTCCTGGTGCATGAGGGTGCCGTTTTCGGTGCCTACGGCTTCGACCTCACAGACGGAACGCGCTACCTGATCCACGCCGACGCCGTCATTCTTGCTGCGGGTGGCCACACCCGCATCTGGCGGCGCACGTCCTCACGGCGCGACGAGAACATTGGCGACTCCTTCCGCCTGGCCGTTGAGGCCGGAGCCCGCCTGCGCGACCCTGAGCTGGTCCAGTTCCACCCTTCCGGGATCATCGAGCCGGAGAACGCTGCCGGCACCCTGGTCAGCGAGGCCGCTCGGGGTGAAGGCGGGATCCTGCGCAACGCACGCGGGGAACGGTTCATGGCCCGCTACGACCCTGCCCGTATGGAGCTGTCCACCCGCGACCGCGTGGCCCTGGCCTCCTACACGGAGATCAAGGAAGGGCGGGGGACCCCCAAGGGAGGCGTGTGGCTCGACGTCTCCCACCTGCCACGGCAGACGATCATGTCGCGGCTCCCCCGCGTCTACCAGACTCTTCTGGACCTG
The DNA here is from genome assembly GCF_040608395.1 of Streptomyces sp. NPDC005181. Taxonomy (NCBI): domain Bacteria; kingdom Bacillati; phylum Actinomycetota; class Actinomycetes; order Kitasatosporales; family Streptomycetaceae; genus Streptomyces; species Streptomyces sp. NPDC005181. Next base: position 9,914 of record NZ_JBEXID010000098.1, on the reverse strand, counting down.
CAGATGCTGGACATCACCCGCGAACCTATCGAGATCGCGCCCACTGCGCACTACTCGATGGGCGGGGTGTGGGTGCGTCCCGAGGACCACAGCACTGACGTCCGTGGCCTGTACGCCATCGGTGAAGCGTCGAGCGGGCTGCACGGCGCCAATCGCCTCGGTGGGAACAGTCTCATAGAGCTGCTGGTCTTCGGCCGCATCACAGGCCAGGCAGCCGCCGCCTACTCGCAGTCACTGACCGCACAGCTGCGGTCCGCGTCGGCAATAGCGCATGCTCGCGCGGAGATCGACGATCTTCTCGCAGCCGACGGACCGGAGAACGTACGCGCCCTGCAGCGCGCCATCCGCAACACCATGACCGAGCATGCGGGAGTCGTACGCGACGAAGAGGGCCTGCGCACCGGGCTGGCGGAGCTCTCGGTAATCGAGAAGAGGATGGAGGATGTCGGCGTACACCCGGACATCGCCGGCTATCAGGACCTCGCGCACGCCTTTGATCTCATGTCCGCCGCCCTGGCAGCCCGGGCCACCCTCGAAGCAGCACTGGAGCGTCGCGAGACTCGGGGCTGTCACAACCGCAGTGACTACCCCGACATGGATCCCGCTCTGCAGGTCAATCTCGTGTGGTCCCCGACCGGTATCACCCACGAGAGCATTCCAGCCATCCCGGTCGAGATTTCCTCCCTGATGGAGGAGGTCTCGACCGACGGAAAGCTTGCCGAATGACCTCGCACAACCATGCGAGGCGCGCAAGGGCGGCAGGCCTGTGTGCTCTCCTTCGAGCACGCCATGTGACCACCGGCGGGTCCGTGACTCGAGCGAGTGGACAGCCGGGTTGTCCCGTGCAGGAAAGTCCCTGAGGGCCGCATCGGGAAAGAATTTCCTCGATTCCTGCGAACCCCCTGTCACAAGCAGATCCGCTGTCCTGTCTCTTCTAGTGCGGACAGCATTCGCTCGGTGCCGGTGAGCAGCTCCTCGCAGGATGCGCGCCGCACGATGAAAACCTCCGAGAGGAATCCGTAATGAAGGTGGTAGTGATCGGTGGGACCGGGCTCATCGGCTCGAAACTGGTCGGCAAGCTCAACAAGCACGGGCACGAGGCGGTCGCAGCCGCGCCCAACACCGGCGTCAACACTCTCACGGGCGAGGGTCTGGCCGAGGTCCTTGAGGGCGCGTCAGTCGTGATCGACGTGTCGAACTCCCCCTCATTCGAGGACGAGGCCGTCATGGACTTCTTCCGTACCTCGACGACCAACCTCCTGAAGGCGGAGGCCGAGGCCGGTGTGACGCACCACGTCGCGCTGTCCGTGGTCGGCACCGAGCGCCTCCAGGAAAGCGGGTACTTCCGCGCCAAGCAGGCCCAGGAAGAGCTGATCAAGGAGTCGGTCATCCCCTACTCCATCGTCCACGCCACCCAGTTCTTCGAGTTCATGAACGCGATCGCCGCCGCGGCTACCGAGGGCGACACCGTCCGTCTCGCCCCCGTCAAGATCCAGCCCATCGGCTCCGACGACGTGGCCGAGGCTGTCGGGCGCGCGGCGGTCGGTACCCCGGTCAACGGCGTGGTGGAGGTCGCGGGCCCCGACAAGTTCCAGCTCGACCAGCTCATCCGTAAGGGACTCGCCGCCAAGAACGACCCCCGCACGGTGGTCACGGATGTGAACGCCCCGTACTTTGGCGCCGAACTGAAGGGGACCACACTCCTGCCGGGTTCGGACGCAGACATCGCCGAGACCCAGTTCGTCGAATGGTTCGCGCAGCAGCAGTAGGTCCTGCGGTGGCCCCTGCTTGCCGGCAAGGGCCACCCGCTGCGCTCCGGCCGTTCATCTCAGGCTTCGAAATCCATGGCCGGCATTGCTTCGCTCGAGCAGCAGAACATTCAACTGTACGGCCGCAGTGCCGGAATTCACCCCTACCTGAGATACCCCCACGAAGGAACCGGCTCGCCATGTCCAACCGCAAGGAAACCGCTGTTTCTCATAAGGCACCCTACGAAGGGCTGACCGGCTTCTACACCCTTGACCCGGTCCACAGCACCATCGGTTTTTCCGTCCGACACGCCATGATCATCAACATGCGCGGAAAATTCACCGCCTTCGAAGGGCTCCTCAAGATCGATGGGTTCCATCCCGCCCGGTCCGAGGCCTACCTCAGTGTCCAGACCGGCAGTGTGGAAACGGGTTTTCGGGAGCGGGACGCGCATGTCACCGGCCCGGAATTCCTCGACTCAGCAACGTTCCCTCTCATGAGCTTCCGTTCCACCAGAATCGTCGATGCCGGAGACGACCGGTTCCGCCTAGCAGGGTACCTCCGGATCAAGGACGTCGAACTGCCCATTCACATCGACCTTGAGTTTGGTGGAGCAAGCCGGGACGTGTCCGGACAGCACCGTGTCGGCTTCGAGGGTACGGCCACCCTGCAGCGCTCCGACTGGGGACTTGACGGGAACACCGCACTGACAACAGGTGGGGGCCTGAACAGCGACAAGGTGAAGCTGCTTCTCGACATCTCTGCTGTACAGCTGGACCAGGCAGAAGCTGCCTAGACCAGGAGGTGCCTGTCGGCGCATCAGCTGTCCGACTCCGGGAGCGTCGCATGCGCCGGCAGCACTTCTCACCTGGCACCCCCATGGGGTTCCGCGCCATACCGTCTCCGCCCAGTCCCCGACCGGGCCAGGCCTTCCCGCACGGCAGATGACTCCGTGGGGTCGTGGCGGCCACATTCATCCGGTCCCTGCCGCAGAAGGACGCACGATGACCCGAGCCACTGAGAACCAAATCGACATCGCGGCCACAGTCGTGTCGCTAGCCGCTGAAGCCACCGAGCTGGAGACCCGTGTCAGCGAGCTTCGCCAGGAACTCGCGGACCTCCACGAGCGGATGAGAGCCGTCTCCAACGCTCTGCACCAGCTTCCCCCCTCAGCAGCCGTAAGCAACGCAGCCGCCGGTGACGGACTCTGAACGGGCCTGCCGCTTGAGGACCGGATTCCGGCCGTCGCGTACGGACGCATGTGACGCTGTCACGCTCCGCACGATGACTCTGCGTACGTCTTGAGACGGCCGAGCCTCGGCGCCGGCTCCACGAGGTAGCCGCATCATGATCAGGCCGACCGGCTGGACGCCGTGCCCGCCCCGCCGCCGGCAAGGACGGATACATCGATTCGTGACGGCACCGCGGAGCGGCTCGGTTGCGGGTGGAGGCGTGCGTGGCGGATGCCGCTGGCCCAAGGAGCGCTGCCGGTGAGGTCTACTCCCGCACGCACCCCACCCAGGCGGCAGCTCGAGCCGGTGCGGGCGCCAGCCGAAGCCGTCGAGCGGGACACATCACACGCGGCGGCCGGCGGCGGAGCTCGGCCGGCCGGCCCGCCACCACAAGCACGTCTGCGTACCCGGCGGGAGAGTCCCAAAAGGGCGCCGCAAAACCGACCTGCAGGTGTCACAAAACGGCGTGCCATCCAGTCAAGTATGTAGAAGGGCAAATCGCCCCACCCATACCTATATACGGACGGTACGCCGCGCCAACGACGTGATCGCCCGAGTCGGAATGGCGATGAAACATCATGTTGCTCCAGACGGACAGGTACCTTGCGCAGGGCGCACCCATGGTCAGCACTCCTGCTGCGGAGACAGTTCCGGGGCCCGGCTTCTCTGATTGCAGCGGGCATGATCCTGCAGACAGTAGGCGAGTTCCCTCTGATTCCCGCCTCATGGATCACGACAAGTGGCTGGTGGGCCTGCAGTTCCACACCGCCAACTGCCAACCCCTTTGGCTGTACTACGTTGTGGATGGGGTATGCGACACGACTCACGCGGTGTCCATGGCCATCCAGCGGGCCAACACCGGCCCGGAGCGGGTGGCCCGGGGTGGGGTCCAGGCCGAGGCTGATCAGGTCGAAGTCCAGCAGATACTTCGGGATGCCATCGGTCGTTTCAGTCTGACCCGTTGTCTCTGATCTGTTCAGACGAGGGTCTTGCAGAGTCGCGCATGGTTCCCTACCAGCGCGGTGATTCCCGTAGTCGCCATACGGGGCTTCGTCGTCGACCAGGGGTCGTCAACGAGACCGGCGGCCTCAAGGCGGGCACAGTGAGCGTCGGTACACCTCCACCGCAGGCCGGATCGGGGCTTTCCGGATGGCCCTCCACCTCGTTCACTCCGCCGCAGTCGGCCATGCTGCCGCCAATCGCCGCCTCGACGTCCCGCACGCTTGGATCAAGCAACCCCACCGGTGCTGCCACGCGGCCGGCATCCCCGACGGCCCAAGGCCTGCGACTCAGCCCGCACCGGCCACCCAGATGTTGCCCAGATCATGGACACCAACCAAGCCGCGTGAGTCACCAGCCGCTCCACGGACCTGGCGGCGGCGCTCAACGGGGAGTCAGAGCCAAGAGGGCACCGCTTCTTGAGCTTGCCCCAGGTTGACGTCGACGGCCTGCCAAGCAGTCCGGCCACAGGATCGGCCACTCGTCCGGCATGACCGGCACACCGGTCAACTCGCCTTCCGCCCCTGCTGGTCGACGTCCCCCTGTCCCCATGGCCATGCTGGTCATGCGGGCCTTGACGGCCCGCTCACCCCAGTCGGCCTGCGCACGCTCACCCGAGGTCGGTAGCAGTTGCGACGAACGGGCGGGGCGGCATCTTCGCCGCCCCGCCCGTGGAGTGCGCGGGTTGGCAGGGTGTCAGATCGGCCCGCCCACAGTGCTCGCCGTGTCTGTGGGGGCCTGTGAACAGTTGAGGACAGGAATGATCGCTGTCCTGGGTCGATAGGGTGCTGGCGCACAAGCGCCGGGGGGTGCGAACAGCTTCTGTGCTGCTGGTCCTTCAGATGCTGCGGTTGAGCTGCGGAGAACTCTCAGTTGCTGCGGAGGGCGGTGCGCAGGGTGTGAATGGCCTGCTCCACCGCGGCAGTTGTGGCCTGCGTGGGCCGGAGAGGGTCAAGCATCATGAAGTCGTGCAAGGTGCCGTTGATGCGAATGCTCGTGGTGGGAACGCCGGCCTGGGTCAGCTTGCGGGCGTACGCCTCGCCCTCGTCCCGCAACACGTCGCTGTCATCGACGATGACGAGCGCGGGCGGCAGTGCCTGAAGCTCCTTCAGACTCGCCCGCAGGGGCGAAGCGGTGATTTCCGCCCGCTGGGCGGGGTCGGCGGTGTAGCAGTCCCAGAACCAGGCCATGGCCTTCGCAGTGAGGTAGGGCCCGTCTGCGAATTCCCGGTAGCTCTCGGTGTCCTGGGCCGCGTCCGTGACGGGGTAGTACAGCGACTGGTGCACGAAGGTCACGTCACCGCGCTGCTTGGCCATGATGGTCAGTGCCGCGGCCATGTTGCCGCCGACGGAGTCGCCGGCAACAGCCAGGCGGGCGGCGTCCAGACCTTCCTCGGCGCCCTTGGCGGTGATCCATCGAGCAGTCGCGTATGCCTGCTCGATGGCGACCGGGTACTTGGCCTCCGGCGAACGGTCGTACTCGACGAACACGACGGCGGCATTCGTCCCGACGGCCAGCTCGCGCACCAGACGGTCATGAGTGCCGGCATTGCCGATGACCCAGCCGCCGCCGTGCACGTAGAGGACGACCGGCAGCGTGCCCTGACTACCGACGGGCTTGACGATGCGTACCTGCACATCGCCCACCTCGGCGGGCACCGTGACCCACTTATCCTCCACGTCCAGCTTCTCCACCGGCGCTGCCTGCAGGTCGTCCAGAACCTTGCGGGCACCCTCCGGGCCGAGCTCGTACAGGAACGGCGGGTTGGCCGTCGCGTCCGCGAGATCCTGCGCTGCAGGCTCAAGAACGGGCTTGGTCATTTCTGCACTCCTTGGTTCGGCAGGCTCTTTCCTGCTTTCACCCTTATGACCCGACACCTGCTGAAGGTGTGACATACGCCGAAGAAAAAGGCAGGTCGCGATACGTCCGGAAACAAACAGGTCTGTCATCCGGGCTCGAAACCCCTCCGGTTCTACACGTGTGCAGGTGCATCAGCGTCGGTGCTTGCTGGTGATTTCCTTGTACTCCTGCGCGGTCGGCTTGGTGATCTGTGTGCCTTCGCCGTAGAAACTCCGGCTGAGCCGGGCACGCAGGCGCTGGGTAAGGCTGGATCGGGCATCCGGGCCTCCCGCGTTTCCCGTGAGGCCGGGATCGATCGGCTTGTACTGCTCATGCTGTGTAAGAACGTGCAGTTGTTCCCGACTGAGCGGCTCGTGCACCTCGATGAACTCGCCGTCCGGCAAACGCTTGACAATGCCGGTCTCGCGGCCGTGCAGCACTTTGTCGCGGTCTTGGCGCTGGAGGCCGAGTGCCCACCGATTCGCTACGACGTAGGCCAGAAGGGGCACGATGAAGAGCCCGATGCGAACTGCCCACGTCACTGATTCAAGCGAGACGTGAAGGCGAATGGCGATAATATCGTTCGCGGCACCGCCCATGGCCACTAGATAGAAACTGATCCATGCGACGCCTAGTCCCGTTCGCACCGGGCGGTTGCGTGGTCTGTCGAGAATGTGCTGCTCACGATCGTCATCGGTCACCCAGGACTCGATGAGCGGGTATGCGCCCATGGCAAGGAAGAGACCGCCGCCCGCCAACAGCGGGATCAGGTTGTCCAGAGCCAGGGTGTGGCCCCAGAAGTTGATTTCCCAGCCAGGCATGACTCGCAGCAGTCCGTCTGCTACGCCCATATACCAGTCGGGCTGCGAGCCTGCCGAAACCTGGTCGGCACGGTAGGGACCATACAGCCAGACGGGGTTGATCTGCGCGACCGAAGCGATGATGAAAATGCCGCCGGCGACCAGGAAGAAGAAGCCTGCGGACTTTACGGCGCGTACCTTGAGCGGAAGGCCCACAACATTCTTGTTACTACGTCCCGGACCTGGATACTGCGTGTGCTTGCGGTAGAGGACCAGGACCAGATGGGCAGCAAGCAGTCCCACCATGAGGGCAGGGATGAGCAGAACGTGGATCGTGTTGAAGCGCGCCACTAGATCGTCCCCCGGAAACTCGCCTCCAAAAAGGAACATCGAGAGGTAGGTTCCGACGATCGGGATGGAAAGAATTGTTCCGTTCACGACCGCGAGTCCGGTCCCGGACAGAAGGTCATCCGGAAGGTCGTATCCCGTCAGCCCTGCGAACATTGCCAGGATCAGCAGCAGGAATCCGAACAGCCAGTTGAGTTCGCGGGGCTTGCGGAACGCGCCTGTAAAGAATACGCGCATCATGTGGACGAGGATGGCGGCCACAAAGACCAGCGCCGCCCAGTGGTGGGCCTGCCGGATCAGTAGGCCACCACGCACATCGAAGGAGATGTGCATAGTCGAATTGAATGCCTCCGACACCATCTGGCCCCGCAGTGGTGCGTAGCTGCCCTGATACTCCACTGCATTCATCGACGGATGGAAATACAGCGTCAGATACACACCCGTAACTATGATGACGAGGAAGCTGTAGAGGCAGATCTCGCCCAGCATGAACGACCAGTGGTCCGGGAAAGCTCTTCGCGCATTCGCCCTGATTCTGCTGTACACACCCAGGCGTCCATCGGCCCATTCGGCAACCCTTTCCCCCTTGCGTCCGGCCCGGACTTCACTCCCCTGACGTCCGTCACCCATACCCCTACCACCATTCATAAGTCGTTCAAAAGGGTTGCTTTTCACTTTGCAGATTTCAGGCCTCTTGGGCTCGCCACGGGTTCCCCCACGACGGGCAGAGATTTCACTACGGCAGGGTCGGTGCCTACCGGTGGCGGATTTGAGACAGACGGGGGCATCGACTCTGCTTCCATCCGTTTCCACGGGGCCCGCCAAACGCCGAACTGTGACTCAGTCGGTGCGGATCACAAAGCGGGTACCCACCTCGTGATCCGCCTCTGCGCCGCGCCCGACTTCTCCGCCGGCGCTGCCTGCAGGTCATCCAGCACCCTCCGGGCACCCTGCGGACCGAGGTCATACAGGAACGGCGGCCCGGCCGTCGCCGCCGCAAGCTCCTGAGCCGCATGCTCAAGAACGGCCTTGGTCATCACTGCACTCCTCGGGTCAGCAGGCTGCTGGACTGCTTCCACGCATATGACCGGGCATGAGGCATGGATGTGACACGCACTCTGCTCCGGGTCGATTCGTGTCCCCGGGGGTCCGGCCTGAGCGTGCACCTTTGCGGCGGCAGAACAGGGGCCAGGTCGGCCCGGGCTGTTCGACAAGGCGTCCACCGAAGGGCGCATAAGCGCGCAAGGCACTCCCAGAAAGGCTTGCCTATGCCGTCGAAGGTTTCATTTACAGCGGATCGAGTTCTGACATCTGCAGTGCGCGGCATGCTCGATGCTTCGGTTCCATGTATCTGCCTGCGGAAAGCCTGGGCACGGCGCTACGGTATTACGGTGTTACGCTGAAACGCATTTGCAGCACGTGGTTGCGGGTGTGGCCTCTCTCGGGCCAGTTGTTTCGAAACCGGCCGTTCCTGAAGCATCAGTCCACGGCACAGCCCGTGCCGTTTCCTTTCTTCGTCGCATCGCAGGGGCCTACCCGCATGAGTCAGTCACCGCACGTTGTAGTTGTTCGGTTCCGGCCGATGCTCGCTCGTCTTCCCGACGAGGAGCCCGCACCGCCACCGCACTGGAGCTGTTTTTCGATCTCTGCTTCGTCACTGCCGTGGCCCAGGTCGCCTCTGCATTCGAGCATGAGCTCTCCGAAGGCCATATCGGTCACGGCGTCCTCGGCTATGCGCTCGTATTCTTCGCGATCTGGTGGGCCTGGATGAATTTCACGTGGTTCGCCTCGGCCTATGACACCGACGATGTTCTGTACCGGCTTCTGACTTTCGTTCAAATCGCGGGCACCCTTGTCATGGCAGGCGGCGTGGCGCAAGCTCTCGAACACGACAATTTCACCGTGATCACCTGGGGCTATGTTGTCATGCGGTTGGCCATGGCCAGCCAATGGCTGCGTGCAGCGTATTCGGATCCCGAACGCCGGCGCTGCTGCTTGCGTTACGTCTTTTGAATTCTCGTGGTTGAGATGGGCTGGGTGGCCCGTCTCGCCCTGCTTGGCAGCGGTGGTATCAGCTCATTCCTGATCCTCGCCGTGGCTGAACTCGCCATCCCTGTGTGGGCCGAGCGCGCGGCCCACACCACCTGGCATCCGCATCACATTGCCGAGCGCTATGGTCTGTTCACGCTCATCGTGCTCGGTGAATCCGTCACTGCTGCCGCCAACGCCGTACGAACCGCATGGGACACCGACGTGGATGCCGGCACGGTCGCACTCCTCGCGCTGGGCGGTCTGCTCACGGTTTTCTCCTTGTGGTGGCTGTACTTCAACCAAAACGCATCACGCCGACTCGCCACCTTCACCACGGCGATGCTGTGGGGCTACGGCCACTACGCTGTCTTCGCCTCCGCAGCTGCCACCGGTGCCGGTCTTGCCCTCAACGTCGCTCATGCCGCAGGCCATGGAGCCCTCACCGACCACCAGGCTGCAGCCTGGTACACGATCCCTGTGGCTGTCTTCATCGCGCTCGTGCGGCTCTTGCATCGACACGCCTCGGAGACATCCGCCGCGGCCGACATCGTCCACCTGGCCGCGGTCCTCGCCGTCCTCGCCGCCACCTACACGGCCGTGCCCGTGCTGAGCACCGGAATCGTCGCAGCGCTTCTGATCGCCGTAACCCTCATCATTGCCGGTCGTGGCGCTGCCAGGCCGTCGTGACACCGGCCGGCTCCCGCGCCGCTCGGCGGGGTGGCCGGGCACGCAGCCTGAAGTGCGGCCGCTGCAGCACCGACATCGGCCGCGTTGGTTATCACGGTTTCACCGTCCCAACGGGTCGACTCCCCTCTGCACCGGACTCTGCTGCGCAATTCGCTGCGGGGGTGGGGTCGGGTCCGTCATGATCGTTCCTGAGGTCGCTTCTCTGTCGTGCGGCCGTGGAGGCGGTACG
>NZ_JBEXID010000097.1:0-23043 GCF_040608395.1 Streptomyces sp. NPDC005181 | reverse complement strand
GACACCCCCGCTCCGACAGCCGCTGACCACTCGGTCACCAGCCGTCACCACACACCCGAAACCGTCACACGCTGCGGTCGCACTGAATGTTTGCCGGTGGATCTGTCGGTCTACCTGGTTACGGACACGGCCCAGTGCGCGACCCGCGGCCGGAGCGTGGCCGAGACCGTCGCCCTGGCAGTGGCGGGAGGCGTCACCGCCGTGCAGATCCGGGAGAAGCACGCCACCGGGAGGGAGTTCCTGCGTACGGTTCTGGAAGTGGCCGCCGTCCTCCCCGAACGAGTGACGCTGATCGTCAACGACCGGGTGGACGTGTTCCTGGCGGCCCGAGCCGCCGGCGCTCGCGTGACGGGTGTTCACGTCGGCCAGTCGGATCTGCCGCCGACCGCCGTCCGCGAACTGATCGGAGAACACGCGGTTCTGGGCCTGAGTGCGGCCACCCCCGATCAACTGCGCGCCGCCGCCGAGGATCCGGCACGCGTCCACCACGTCGGCATCGGCGCGCTGCACGCGACCAGGACCAAGGCGGACGCCCCGGCCCCACTCGGCCGTGCCGGCTTCACCTGCCTCGCCCGGCTGAGCGACCTGCCCGCCGTGGCCATCGGTGGCGTCACCCCGGGCGACCTGCCAGGCCTGCGGGACGCGGGGGCGGTGGGAGCCGCCGTCGTGTCCGGCATCTGCGCCGCCGAGGACCCCCGCGCGTCGGCCCGCGCGTACGCCCAGGCATGGGCCCGTACCCGGGAGGAGAGCCTCGCATGACCACCGGCCGCCGTGCGGACGATCGCCGCATCCGGCTACGGCGGAGGGGCCGGACTCCAGGCCCTTCCGAGGACGATGCCGGCATCAGAGGCCTCGGCATCCACGCGCCTGCCGCCTGGCTGCCCGACGGCGACCCCTGCGAGCAGCAGGCGTGGCACGTACAGACCCGCTCGAACCCTACTGGCCCACCGACGCTGCTGCGGACGAGCGCGACTTGCTCGCCTTCTTGCGAGCACGGTATGCGGCGGCCTTCACCCTGTTTCCGCACGGGTCCATGGAGCACCACTCCCGGCGATTGCCATGTGACCGATCGATGTAGATCTGTGTGCACTCAGGCCTGGTGCACTCCTTGATCAGCAGCACCTCCGGTCCGCTGATCACACGGATGGCCTGTCGGGCTACCGAGGACAGCGCCTGCTGCGGGGTCGCTTCGATTCGGCGTCCCGCCCCGGTGAGCTGCGGGACCGCGGACGGCGTACGCGCCCTACGATTGACCAGAGCGAGCGCGTCGGCGTCGTAACTCTCATCCACCAGCTTGGCAGCGACGAGCGTATAGATCGCCTCGCGCAGGGCCACCGCCTCCGCCACGTCGGACGGCTCACAATGCGTATCGCCGTCGACGATTCCGGACTCGCGAAACCATGCGTCGAGGCTCTCCGGCGACGTGAGCATTTCGCGAGGCTCGGCGTTGCGACGTGCGCGGAGGGTCCCTACAAAGTCCAGCACTGGGATGCCGCACTTAAAAACATGAATCATGTCACCATCTTGACAGGTGACGAACAGGAGAGCAAGGAGCGAATCTCGCCTCACAGGCCGGCCGCGATCCAGGACTCCGCGGCGGGGCCCCCGGATCGCAGCCTGTACGGCAGCGGCCCGCCCGGATCACAAGATGCACTCACCGGCGACGTACCCGCAACGACTCCTGAGCGCGTTCCAGTCCGGGCCCGTTGGGATCGGCCGGAAAGGTGTCCTCCGTCGCGGCCGGATGCGTCAGGAATCAGCCGTGGCTCGCCTGGTCGGAGGTCGCGACATGGCGGAGCGTGGCTGTGAGTCGGGTGAGGTCCTGGCCGTCGAAATGGTCGACGAGGTGCCGTCGCACGCTGGCGAGATGCGTAGGCCAGGCCCTTTCCAGGCGGGCAAGGCCGGCGTCGGTCATGACGGCGTTCCATCCACGCCCGTCCTGGGTGCACTTGGCACGCTGGACCCAGCCTTGCTTCTCGAGCCGGATGACGACGCGGGTCATCCCGCTGAGGGAAAGGTTGCAAGCGGCAGCGAGTTCACTCATCCGCATCAGCTTGCTCGGAGCCTCGGACAGGTGCATCAGGGGCGTGTACTCGGAAAGCGACAGCCCTGCTTCGCGCACCATGTCGGCGTCAACCACACGGGGCAGCGCCAGCAGTACCCGGCTCAGCGCACGCACGAACGCTTCCTCGCTCTGATTGAGGGGCTGCGGTGGCTGCTCAGCGGACGACATCCCCTCACTTTAGCTCCTTGACGGCTCAACGAGCGAGCGCCTGCTTGCCACGGTGACTATGCACGTCGACTCCGGGTCGGCGGACGACAGTCCGGTGCCCGGCGCGTGCCCGCACGGCAGCGCACCCGAGGCCAGGACACGGCGTCGAAGTCGATGACGCCGGCGATCCTGGAGTGCAGGTTGCGCCTGAGTAGCGAGAGGAAACCCAGGTATAAACTGTCAGTTACACCGTGCGGCGACTCGGTGAAGAGCGGGATCCGGCATCACGTGGGAGGTCGACCGTGCCGTCCAGAAGGCAGGTGTCAGGCCCCGCGGATGACGAGCCGACCTGCTCCATCGAGCGAAGCCTGCAGATTCTCGGCGAGCGCTGGTCCCTGCTGGTGCTGCGCGACATCTTCGCCGGCAGGCACAAATTCGCCCGAAATCCAGTCGTCTCTCGGCATCGCACCGAACCTGCTCAGCGCCCGGCTCAAGCTCCTCGTCGAGACCGGCGTGCTGTGCACGCAGACCTACCAGGAGCCGGGCAACAGACCTCGGCAGACCTACCACCTGACGGAGGCCGGGCGCGACCTGCGGCTGGCGCTGGCCGCGCTCCAGCAGTGGGGCGACCACCATCGCCCGCGCCCCTCGGGCCCCTCCATCGTTCGACGGATGCGCTCCACCAGCCGGCCCGTCCATGTCGGATTCCTCGACGACGACGGCCATGAGGTTCCCGGCACGGACGTGGCCATGCCGAGGGACACCGGCACCAGAGTCTGATCGACGCCGAAGGGCCATGCGGCACAGGCCCCGCGTGGCGGTCCGCACACCCTCCTGAGCGTCGACTCTGCACGTCGGCCGGACCACACCCACACCCTCCTACGCCCCCGCGCGCCTTCACCCCGGACTGCCCCGGGGCCGTGATCTGCCCCGCGGCAAGCAAGCTCATGATGCGGCGCACGCCTTGAAAGTTCTCGACCGGTCGTCTACATTTCGATAGGCGACCGGTCGACTAGTCCACCGGCGACTATCTGCTCCACCTACCTCGCAATGAAACGGAGAGCCCCATGGCCACGCCCGTGAAGCTCGCAATCGTCTACTACTCGTCCACCGGCACCATCTCCGAGATCGCCAAGGAACTGCATGACGTCGGCGTCAAGACCGGCGCCGAGGTTCGCCTGCTCAAGGCGGCCGAACTGGCCACACAGGCTGCCATCGACTCCAACCCCGCCTGGGCCGCCAACCACACCGCCACCGCCCACATCCCGGTGGCCACCCCCGACGACATCGAGTGGGCCGACGCCGTGATCTTCGGTACGCCCACCCGCTTCGGCAACGTCTCCTCACAGCTCAAGCAGTTCATCGACACCCTGGGCGGCCTGTGGGCCCAGGGCAAACTGGCCGACAAGGTCTACAGCGGCTTCGTCTCCACCGCCACCGCCCACGCCGGCCAGGAATCCACGCTGCTCGCCCTTTACAACTCCGTCCACCACTTCGGCGGCATCACCGTCACCCCCGGCTTCACCGACCCGGCCAAGTTCGTCGACGGCAACCCCTACGGCACCTCCCACGTGGACGCCCAGGGCAACAACCCCGTCAACGACACCACCCGCACCGCCGCCCGCATCCAGGCCGAACGCGTCGTAAAGATCGCCGCACAGCTCAAGGCCGCCTGACCATCCCGACACCCCGCCGGGCAAGGGGCTCGATGTCGGCGCGGCCGTCCACGGCGGCGCCGACATCGGGGGCCCCGAACCACTGCCCGCTCCGCGCCGGCCCAGGTTCCCCTACGGGCAGCCAAGGGTCGCCGCATGAGCACTCGGCGTCGCCCAAGTGAGTCCAGCTGTTGACATGGGGCCAGTTCGTCGCGGTGCGCCGCGCCCCGCTCCGGGGGCTGCGGGGCTGCTCTTCCGAAGAGGCATGGATCACATTTCCTTGACGTGCCAAGCAGTCGGTTATGTACTTCACCAGGCAAGTATTCCACTTGACGAGGCAAGTACATGTTCAAGCTGTTCAAGAAGCACGAAGAGGCCACCATGACCAAGATCGGCATCATCCTCGGAAGCACCCGCCCGGGACGGAACGGCGAGGCCGTCGCCCGCTGGGTCCACGAAACCGCCAGCCAGCGCACCGACGCCGACTTCGAAATCGTCGACCTGCTCGACTACAAGCTCCCGCTGCTCGACGAGGGCTTCCCCCCGTCGATGGGCCAGTACTCCCAGCCTCACACCCACGCCTGGGCGGAGAAGATCGCGTCCCTCGACGGCTTCGTCATCGTCACCCCCGAGTACAACCGCTCCGTGCCCGGCGCCCTGAAGAACGCCATCGACTTCCTGTATGCCGAGTGGAACAACAAGGCCGTCGGCTTCATCAGCTACGGCGGCACCGGTGGCACCCGGGCGGTGGAGCACCTGCGCGGCATCGCCGGCGAACTGCAGATGGCCGACGTCCGCTCCCAGGTGGCTCTCTCCCTCTTCACCGACTTCGAGAACTTCACCACCTTCAAGCCCGCGGACATCCAGCGCGACACCCTCAACACCACCCTCGACCAGGTCATCGCCTGGACCAACGCCCTCGCCCCCCTGCGCGCCAGCTGACATCGCACAGACGATGCACCACGACGGCCCGAAGGCATCGCCTCCGGGCCGTCGTCAGCCGGGTTTTGAGCATGACCGAATCGCTGATCGCGCGACCCCTCTGCGTGATCTGCACCGGAGGCGCGTGCGCACGGCGCCCTTCGAGATCTTGCAGGGCATCGATCTATGGGGCGTGGACCGCTTCACATCTGAGATGCGGCGCACCAGGAGCGGCTGCAGAGCGTGCGCCTGCCCCCACAAAACCGGCCTCGGTGCCGCATGACGGGCCCGTCGCCGATGGCCGGGCCCCTCTACGGTCGGGCGGGCCCGGGCATCCAGGCCGGCAGACCCAGGGAGCTCAGCGCAAGGTGCGTCGTTCGGCCGCCCCACGATTGTCACTAGACGATCGGTCGTCTACTCTTTAGTCGACCGACCGTCTAAAACGGCTCCCCAGGACCTGTCCGACCGTCGTCGGGATATGACTCACCTGGGCTCGGAGGACCGGGCGCTGTTGCCGACCTGGCACAGCCTCCGTACCCGTACGCCCCATCGCGAACGTGGAGAAACCGACACATGCATGTCGAGATCTGGACCGATATCGCCTGCCCCTGGTGCTACATCGGCAAAGCGCGTTTCGAGCGAGCACTCGCCGCCTTCGAGCACCGCGACCACGTCGAGGTGGTGTACCGGTCATTCGAACTCAACCCGAAGGCCGAGAACGGCTCGACACCGATCATCGACGCCGTCGCTGCCCAGTACGGTCGCACCCGCGAGCAGGAGGTCGCGAGGGAGGAACACGCCGCCTCCGAGGCGCGCGCCGAAGGGCTCGGTTTCCGGATAGGCGGACGTGTCCACGGCAACACCTTCGAGCTCCACCGCCTCCTGCACTTCGCCAAGGCCCGCGACCTCCAGGCCGAGTTGATGAATCTCGCCTTCCAGGTGAACTTCACGGACAAGCGATCGATCTACGACGAGGAGACCCTGGTGAGCATGGCAGTCGAAGTGGGGCTGCACGAGGCAGCGGTCCGCGAGGTGCTCAACGACGCCGATGCATACGCCGCAGACGTACGGGCCGACGAGAGGCAGGCCGCTGAACTGGGTGCAGGCGGCGTGCCGTTCTTTGTGCTGGACCGGCAGTACGGCGTGTCCGGCCTGCAGTCTGTCGAGCTGTTCACCCAGGCGCTGGAACAGGCATGGCAGAACCGTCCGGCGGCTCGGCACTGACATCGGGCCACCGCAGCGTGACGTCGTTCCGATCGGCGACCGCGAGGCCTCGGTGGAGGGGCACTGCTCCATCAGGGTCTGTCCGGACCCCTCCACCCGGGAAGCCGCCCCAGCAAGCGCCCTACCGTGCAGGACATGGAACGTCGCCGAAGTCGTCACTTGACGCCCTCGCCCGCGCACGGCGACCGACCGACGACGAACGCCGTCATCTGATCACGCGGCGCGCAACTACTTCGACACCGGGGCCTGCGCTCCTGTACGTCCAGGCTGTCTTCCGCTCCGGGTGTGGTCTCGGTGGCGTCGGCGATCGCGATCCGCAGGACCTGGTAGGCACTCAGCAGGGAGTAGACCTCCTGGGCGATGCCGGTCCAGGTCTTCGAGCGCAGGACCCGTCGGCCCAGCACCGACTTCTTGATCGCGAAGTAGGCGGAGTCCACTTCCCATCGCTCCTGATACAGGCTGACCAGGTCGGATGCCGGGTATCGGTGGTGGTCAAGGAGGTTGGTGACCAGTCGGGAGAGCCCGGTCCGACAGCCCTGGCTGGTGGTGATGGTGATCTCGCACTCGATGATGCGGACCTCGACGCCGCCGAAGCGGGAGAGGTAGGAGCCGTCGTCGAAGCGGGTCAGGAGCGGGGGCTCGCGGGCGGCCGAGACGCGAGCCAGGAAGGCGGCATCGGTGCCGGCGACGGCGGTCAGGAACGGGGTCCCGGAGAAGCCCCGGTACAGCAGGACGATCATTCCGGCGTGAAGGGATCGCGTCAGTCGCTTGCCGTAGACGGTCTCGCCACTGGACCGGGGGCCGAGGGCGGCGTCCAGAACCGCGCGGGTGCCGCAGTCACCAGCGCGGTCAGGCAGATCTGCGGATAGTCGGAGGTCGCGTACTGGTGGGTGCTCTTGCCCAGGCGGGCCCGGTGCAGCGGGCTGTCGGGGACGTCGAGGTAGGTGCCGTCGATCGCGACGGTCAGCAAGCCCTTGAAACGGGCGCCGACGGTACGGATCGCCGTGGCCGGTCCGCGCAACAGGTCGAACAGGGCCCGCATGGGGCGGACACCGAGACGGGTCCGGGTGTCCCAGAGCGCCACCGAGACGGGTCCGGGTGTCCCAGAGCTGTGCCGGTGACCTTCGCGACCGGTATCGCCACCAGCGCGGCGGTGAGCTTGCGCCAGACGGCCAGGTAGCCGCAGTACTCGAACAGGGCTGCGGCCAGCAGCAGGTAGCCCACCACCCGGGCGGGGATCTTCCGCAGTCGTTGCTGGACGGCACCGGTCTCGGTGAGGGCCGCATCGACCATCTCGAACGGGACGATCTGGGTGAGTTCCCCCAGGTGCCCAGGGGCGAACAGGCCCTTGGCTACCGTGATTTCACGCGTGATGACACACTGATCGGACAGCGGAACCTCCGGTGCTGTGAACGGCTGTCTTGGTCGACTGCCAGTTCTACCGGGGCTCCGCTTCTCACGTCCGAAGCCGCCGCAGATCAGAGCGCACTTGCCAACGCCCCCGGAGCCGTAACTTCACGGCCTTACCCGAAAGCGCCGGCGCATCGGCAGAGACCGCCGCGCATCAGTGAGGGAACCGGGTCAGTCGAAGACGGGACCGACGGTGCGGCTGCGCTTGATCTCGTAGAAGCCCGGGATGGAGGCGACGATGAGGGCACCGTCCCACAGCCGTGCGGCCTGTTCGCCCTTGGGCGCGGGTGTGACGACCGGGCCGAAGAAGGCGACCTTGCCGGCGTCGGAGTCCGGGCCCGGTACGGCGATGATGGGACTGCCGACGTCTTCGCCGACAAGCGCCAGGCCTTGCTGGTGCGAGGCTCGGAGCACCTCGTCGTAGGCGTCCGTGTCGCCGGTGTCGGCAATGTCCGTGGGCAGCCCGACGTCTCGCAGTGCGGCTTCGACGGTCGGGCGGGTCACGGGCTGCTGCTGCTGGTGAAATCGGGTGCCGAGCGCGGTGTAGAGGGGCTCCAGCACATCGGGGCCGTGGGTTTGCGATGCCGCGGTCAGCACGCGGACCGGTGCCCATGCCTGCCCCATCAGGACACGGATGCGCTCGGGCAGTTCGTCGAGGCGGCCTTCGTTGAGGATGGCCAGGCTCATCACATGCCAGGTGATGGCGACAGGACGGGCCCTTTCGACCTCCAGCATCCAGCGGGAGGTCAGCCAGGTCCACGGGCACACGGGGTCGAACCAGAAGTCGACGGGCGTGCGGGTGCCGGAGTTGTTCACGAGGGGATCCAAACTCAGTCACGGAGCCCGCAGAACGGGCCGGGGATGGTTCAGCGGTCGGTGGGGAAGCCGGTGGACGCCGTCAGGTCGGCCCACGCGGCGAGGCCGTCGCTCAGTTGCCTCTGCTCCCATTCGACCAGCCGCAGGGCTTCGGTGCCGGGCACGAGCTGCACCGCGGGTTGTCGGCGTCCGGGACCCGTAGCAGGGCCGTACTCGGCGGCGCGGGCCGGGTCACCGGTCTGCCTGCCGGTTTTGGCGTGGCGGGCGGCACGGATGGGATCGAACAGCGCGTCCTGGTCAGGAATGGTGCGCGGGACGCGGGTCATCGAGCGGCCGGCCCAGGCGGTGCGAACGAACCGAGCGCGAAGTCTGGGGTCTGACTGGTGAACCTTCTCGCTCCTGGCGGTGGCGCGTGCAGGTTCGTAGTCGACGGCTCCGATGCGGGTGCCGGATCCGCGGCAGGGGCGTAAACGGCCGCACCCTGGCGCGGTGCGGACCGGCCTGGCCACGAGTGCGGTACCCGGCCCGGGTGCCGTACCGACGGGCCGGTGCATCGGGCCCTGCCACCCCGGTATGCCGTGCCCCGATTGCTCCGCGGCTGCCGGGACGGGGCCCGCCCCCGGGGTCGAGGGGTAGATGGCAAGGGCCTGCCGCTCAGTGGCCGGCGCTCTGGCCGCCGTCGACAGGGAGGATGGCGCCGGTGACGAACGGGGCGTTCTCGAGGTAGATCACCGCGTCGACGATGTCGCTCACCTCACCCATCCGGCCGACCGGGTGCATGCCGGCGAGGGCCTCGTGGTGCTCCTCGGAGTGCATGGGGGTCTTGATGGTGCCCAGGGCGACGGCGTTGCTGCGGATGCCGCGGGCCGCGTACTCAATGGCCAGGGACTTGGTGGCGGACTGCAGGCCGCCCTTGGTCAGCGAGGCGAGTACGGAGGGCACCCTGGAGTCGGCCTGGTCGGCGAGGCTGGTCGTGATCTGCACAACGTGACCTCCGCCCTGCTCGAGCATGCGCTCGACCGCGAGCTGGGTGATCCGGAAGAAGCCGTCCACATTCACGCCGAGCACCGCGTCGTAGTCCTCCTCGGTGTAGTCGGTGAAGGGCTTCGCGATGAAGATCCCGGCGTTGTTGACCAACGTGTCGATGCGGCCGAACTGCTCGATGCCCGCAGCGATGACGCGCTCGGCGGTGGCGCGGTCGGCGATGTCACCCTGGATGGTGAGGACGTCCGGGTCCTGTGACCGGGGAATGCTGCGCGAGGTGGCGACGACGGCGTAGCCCAGCTTCCGGTAGCCGGCGACCAGGCCGGCGCCGATTCCCTGCGAGGCGCCGGTGATGACCGCGACTTTCTGACCCTGGCTGCTCATAGTGACCTTCTCCAAAGGGGGGGTGGGGATCTCGGACCGATACTAGCCGACCGGTCGTTTATTAACGTAGACGACCGGTCGAGAATTGTCAAAGGATCAGCGACGGGCCCGGGGCGGACCAGGGCGCGGCGTGGGGTCAGATGGCGCCGCCTGCCCTGCCCGGGTCGTTGGGGTGTGACTGGACAGCGGTGACCACCGCGGCCATCCACGGCCACAAGGGCAGCGTGCCGAGCACCTTCTCGTACAGCTCGGCCTCGTCGGCGGCCAGCCACAGACCGATGCTGCGCAGTTCACCCACCGGGCGCCACAGCCTGACCAGGTGGCCGGCGGCGGCCAGCTCCCTGGCCCGTACGGCCTCGGCCGCGCGGCGGCGGTCGACCTCGGTCGGGTCGGTGCCCTCGGGGACGGTGGTGGTGAGCCCGACCAGGAACTCCTGCATGGTCATACCTCTCTCTGATGCTGTGGGGACTTCGGCGGTGCCGGGAAGGTGCGGATGGGGCCGGTACGCCCGCCTCGGATGCCGGCGGGCGCCTGCGCGGTAACGTGCTGCCGGTTGCCCACGGCCCTGCAGTACGCCGGTGACCAGGGACAACGACACGAGCGGTTCCCTCCCTGCCGGTAGGTGCAGCCTCTCGGCGCGCACGGCTCGGGAGGAGTGGAACCGCGTCGGCCTCAGTGGTCGGCGACGGTCCGGGAGACGTGGTACTGGCGGATCCGCCAACGGCCGCACTCACGCTGGAGGACCAGCGACAGGTGCACGGGGGCCGCCCAGCCCGTCGGGTCCCGGAAAGTGACGTCGGCGAAGCCGCCGGCCAGTTCCTCGCCGATCCGATAGCTGTGGACGTCCCCCAGATGGGCCGTGCGGGAGTCCGGGACGGCCTCGTAGTAGCCGCGCACGGCCTCCCGACCGGAGATGACCTCGGGCCCGAACCCCTGGAAGAGGGCGTCGGACGCGAACAGGTCGGCCATGACGTCAGCCCGGTGGTCGTCGAAAGCGGCCTTCCAGCGCCTCAGCACCTCGCGCATAGGGTCGTTCGCTACGTCAGCACTCATGGTGTCAGCTCTCCTCTGTGGACAACGGAAACAAAGGCGGCGCCCGTCCACGGGTGGACACCGCCTGGTCGGGGAGTCGGAAATATCGGCACCGGCGGGTCGGCGCGGCAGCGAACCGCCTCAGCCCTAACCGCCGGGGTCCGGGCCGGAACGGTGGATGCGAGGACCCCGTCGACGGGGCCGGATCCCTGCGCAGGCATCCGGGTCGGATGCGACCCGAACACCTCGGACACGGAAGCCGCAACGTCCGGGACGGGAACCACCCGGCAAACGGGCCAGGCCTTCGCGGACGCCGTCGACCATGGTCGGGGCGCCTTCGCCAGGGCAGGATACCCATGAATAGCCGACCGGTCTAGTAAAATGTAGTCGAGCGGTCATATACTGGGACCATGGGACGGACCAGTGATGCCAAAGAGAAGATCCTCAGCGCTGCGCACACGCTCCTCGAGCTGCGTGGCTACTCGGCTCTGGGCGTGGCCGAGATCTGCAAGACAGCCGGGGTGCCCAAGGGCAGCTTCTACTACTTCTTCGAGTCCAAGGAGGCTCTCGCGCTGGCCGTGATCAACGAGCAGTGGGCCGTGCAGCAGCGCGACTGGACCCGCATCCTGAACGGCGACGCGGAGCCACTGCAGCGGCTGCGGCAGCTGTTCGAGGAGACGGAAGCCGAACAGCGGGCCGGGCAGCAGAGCTGCGGGACCGTTTCTGGGTGCATGTTCGGGAATCTCACCCTGGAGATGAGCAACCAGACCGAAGCGGTCCGCAAGCACCTGCAGGAGATCTTCGACGCCCAGGTCACGATGGTCGACTCCGTCATCACCGAGGCTCTTGAGCGTGGCGAGGTCACCGTTAGCGACACGCGTGAAGCTGCCCGGTCCGTGGTCGCGCAGCTCGAGGGCCAGGTCTTGTTCGCCAAGCTCTACAACAACACTTCCCAGCTCAGCGCGCTCTGGACGAACTGCCTGGCGCTCCTGGGCGCTCGCACGGCGCAGGCGCCGGCCAACGCCTGACACGACAACCTGCAGACTAGGTCCGCAGCGCGTCGTGGCCGGTGCGAAAAGGGCGGCTTCGGGACGGCCATGGGGCAAGTCCGTCCCACGGAGCAACCGGAGTTCGGATCGCCGGGAGTCCCGACAGGGCGGGCATCGCCGCCTCACAGGAGGAACACACGCATCATGGTCTCGCCACTGGCCGCTCTCGGGGTGAGCACCCCGATTCTCGCCGCGCCCATGGCCGGCGGTCCCACCACGCCCGCGCTGGTCACGGCAGCGGCCCGGGCGAGCAGCCTCGGATTTCTCGCCGGCGGGTACCGGACCGCCGACGCCCTGGCCGAGCAGATCGCCAAGGTTCGCTCCGACGGCGTGGGCTTCGGGGTCAATCTGTTCGCGCCCAACCCCGTCCCGGTCGGTCCGGAAGCCTTCCGCCGCTACGCCCGCACGGTCGCACCCGAGGCCCGGACCTACGGCATCGACGTCCTGGCAGCCGGAATCGTCGAGGACGACGACCACTGGCCGGACAAGATCGACCTGCTGCTGTCCGACCCGGTACCGGTCGTCAGCTTCACCTTCGCCATCCCGGATGCGGCTGTGATCGCCGCGCTGCGCGCCGCCGGGACGCTGGTCGTCCAGACGGTCACCTCGGCTGCGGAGGCCCGTCTGGCCGCGGCGGCCGGCGCGGACGTGCTGGCCGTGCAGGCCTCGGCAGCAGGAGGACACTCCGGCACGCTCACACCGCAGCACATTCCGGCGCCCGTCCCCCTGACCGACCTGTTGGGCGAGGTACGCCGAGCGGTGTCCCTGCCGCTCGTCGCCGCAGGTGGAGTGGCCACCCCGGCGGACGTGACCGGGGCGCTGCATGCGGGAGCCGCGGCGGTCATGGTCGGCACCGTCCTGCTGCGTGCCGACGAGGCCGGCACCTCACGACCCCACAGGGCCGCACTGGCCGACCCGGCACGGCGCCAGACCGTGGTGACCCGGGCATTCACGGGCCGTCCCGCCAGGGCACTGCGCAACGACTTCACCGACCGCTACACCGACCTCGCCCCGGCCGGCTATCCCGCACTGCACCACCTGACCAGCCCGATGCGCAAGGCCGCCGCCGCCGCGGACGATCCCGAACGGATCAATCTGTGGGCCGGCACCGGCTACCGCCATGCCACTGACGAAACCGCCGGGCAGATCCTGCAGTGGCTGGCGTCCCGGCTCTGACCGGCACGCCGTGCCCGACACCCGTCACGCTCCGGGTGACGGCGCGGGGCAGGTCCGGCCCCCTCAGGCCAAGGAAACCCCGAGCAGGGCCTCCAGCTGCGCGATCGTCTCTTCCGGGTCCTTCGCGTGGACGCCTGCCAGCCCCAACTCCGCTGCCGGCGCGAGGTACTGCTCCGTGTCGTCCACGAAGACACAGGCCTCGGCAGGCTTGCCGAGCATCTCCAGCATGAGCTGGAAGATGGCCGGCTCGGGCTTGCGCATGCGGTGGTGCTCGGAGATCACCACGGCGTCGCACAGCTGGTCCATGTCGTACCCGTCGTACAGGTTCCACGGGTCGAGGCCGACGGAGTTGGACAGGATCCCCACCGACACCCCGGCCCGCCGGGCAGCGGCCGCGGCCTTGATCATGGTGGTCTCGGGACGCAGATCCGCAAAGATGCGGCCCATGAGATTGTCGGCGGCCACACCGAGGCTCCTGGCTGCCGCGACGTTCCATTCCGCCTGAGTGATCGCGCCGCGCTCGAGGTCGTGGGTGCGCCGGGCTCCGTCCTCGTCGAGGTACAGCGCGGTGATGCAGGCGCCTTCGGCCAGGCCCTCGCGCTGCTCGAAGGCGAGCACGGCGGGCAGCAGGGGCGTAGTCAGAACGCCGCCGAAGTCGAGGATGAGGCCGGTGCGGTGGGCCATCGCGGAACTCCAGGTGCAGCAGCAAGGGCGTGGGGGGCGATCAGGTGCGGACCACCTCTCCACCGGCAGCTCCACGGGAGGAACGGTGGTCCGCACCACAGAACGTGAACGGACAGCGATGTGACGGTCCGTCAGCCTGTCATGGTCGAACGGACCCGCCTCGGACCGTCTCGACGTCGACAACGCGCGACTCGCTTGCGCGCGGCCGAGGGCCGGGTCCGGTCAGCGGCTCTGCTGCACGTTGTCCTGCACAAGGCCGGCAGCATCGGCAGCCAGTGCCGTGACCTCGACGGCCGCGCGGGCGGCTCGTCCGGATGCCCGCCAGGCAAGCATGCGCAGGGCGACGGCCGGAGCCGGAGGGAAGACGCCGAGCTGGCCGAGCATGGTGACGTCATCTCGCAGCGCCTCGTGCCTGACCACCTGACCGTCGCGAATGTCGAGCATGTGTACCTGCTCGAAATCGATCTGGCGTCCGGTGGGGGGAATGGCCTGGTCGAGGGCACCGTCCCGGAAGCGCACGAACGGACCGGTGTGCCGCCCCTGCATCCGTAGCCGCACCCAGACCTGGTCGTCGTCGTGGACGATGCCGAGGAACGGAAAGCGAAGGTCGCTGAAGGCCGAACGCAACCATGCGCCGGAGGCCAGAGTCCCCGCCGGTCCCGGGATCGCACAGGCGGAGGGCGACACGGCCGCTTCGCGGTTGTGGTTGTCCTGACCCACCACCTCGGCGGCGAGAATCGGATCCCCGGTCTCGAGCACCCGGAAGAGTCCGCGCGCCAGTTCTGCGGCGTCCATTGCCATGGTCTGCACCTTTTCGCTCTGTGAGATGTCACTGCGTGGAGATTGCACTCGGCCCGACGACGGCGGCCCCGACACTGATGGTGGAACCGGCCCGAGGGGCGCCCTGTACCGCACGACTGTCGCCGGGCTTCGCTGAGCTTGTGGCGGCGCACGAACCCGCGGCCGGGCCGATGGGACTCCGTACAGGTCGTCGCCCCGCTCCCGGGGGGATTTACGCAGGTGCGGCAGCCACGTCCAAACGGCCGAAAGGTCAAACAGGGGCGCGTTCGTCGCTGCCCGACACAGTCGGTCGTCGGCCGCCGAATCCCCGCCCCTTCCTCACCCCAGGGTCTGACTACAGTAACGCAAGTCTCCAGGCGTCAGACCTCCCGCCTCCCCACTTCAACGCCACCGACACATCAACACGAGGGCGACGCGGGGCCGCCCGCACACGTCACCCGAGGGGCGCTCGCAGGGCGCCAACTGCCGCATGACGAGTGACCTTCGCTTACGCAGGCAACCACCGCACTGAGCACCTGACCCATGACGGCGACGCTCACCGCGGCGCTCACCGGCGCGCAAAACACTGCACCCTCGACGGCCCGTGGATGGCCGAGATGGCCGCCGCAGCTGGTGCCGCGGCGGCCACGACCTCAGGCGACGGTGGCCTCGATGGCGACCGGGATGTTGAGCGCCTTGGAATACGGGCAGATCTGATGGGCGCCCGCGCCGAGCTCCTCCGCGGTCTTCTGGTCCACCCCGCCGAGCTCGAGGTGAAGGACGGCGCTGAGGCTGTAGTCGCCCGACTCGTGCTCGTGGTGCAGGGTGACCTCAGCGACGACAGCCAGGCCCTTCAGAGGAACCTTCCTCTTCGCAGCGGTGATCTTTACCGCCCCCAGGAAGCAGGACGCCCATCCCGCGGCGAGGAGCTGCTCAGGGTTGGTGCCTCCGCCGGCGCCACCCAGCTCCTTCGGGATGGCAAGGGTGAGGTCGAGCAGACCGTCGTCGGACTGGGCGCGGCCTCCGTTGCGGCCCTCGCCTGTCGCGGTGGCTACGGCGGTGTAGTTCGTCTCAGCCATGTTGATGTCTTTCTCGCTCGCCCCAGGTGTGGGACCACCCGGTGACGTCACCCGTCTAGACGGTGATGACCTTGGCATGCCATCCATCACCTGTCAAACAAGTGATGCCCTGTTGGGACAAGGCCTTGCACCCGTGGCCTGCGACTTCCGGCTCATGCGCCACCGCCGGTAGGCGAACCGCCCTCACGGCCCCGCACCGGGTCGGCGGCGCTTGACACAACTAAGACGACCGCCCATATTGAAATTCCGGAGCGGGCCCATCCGCCGCTCCGAAGCACTGCGGGCAGGACGCGCCGCGGCTTGGCGCCACCACTGCTGCGGTGTCGAGGCTCAGCCGCCCACACCCGTCATCGGTCGAGGAGAACCATGTCCACCTATCGCGCATTCGAGGTCACAGGGGCGCAGAACTTCGAGCTGGTCACCCGAGAGATACCCACGCCGCCTGCCGGGCACGTGAGGCTGCGGGTGGAGAGCTGCGGAGTCTGCCACTCCGACGTACTTGCCGTGGAGGGCCTGCGGGCCGATCCGGCGCAGCCGATCGTTCCCGGCCACGAGGTCGTCGGCGTCATCGACGCCGTCGGCGAGGGTGTGAACACCTGGCGCATCGGGGACCGGGTGGGCGTGGGCTTCCTGAACGGCCACTGCGGCGAGTGCACGCCCTGCCGCCGCGGGGACTTCGTCAACTGCACGAACCAGTCGCAGACGGGGACGACCACGGACGGCGGATATGCGGAGGTGCTCATCGCACGCAGCAGCGGCCTGATCCGGGTGCCGGACGGCATGTCCCCCGTCGATGTCGCCCCGCTGCTCTGCGCCGGCCTGACCACCTTCAGCGCTCTGCGCCAGCTCGACGCCCGCCCGGGTGCCCTGGTGGCAGTCCAGGGCATCGGAGGCCTCGGGCATCTCGGCCTCCAGTACGCCACCCGGCTCGGCTACCGCGTCGCAGCCATCGCCCGGGGCCGGGAGAAGGAGCAGCTCGCCGTCGAGCTGGGCGCGAGCCACTACATCGACAGCTCGGCGGAGGACCCCGGTGCCGCACTGCAGAAACTGGGCGGCGCCGACGCCATCATCGCCACGGCGGCGAGCGGTGCCTCGATGACGCCGCTGATCCCGGGCCTCGCCCCGCGCGGGCACATGGTGGTGGTCGGCGTCGCTCCGGACCCCCTCTCGATCTCCACGCCGGATCTCGTCCTCGGCACGCGCACCATCAGTGGGAGCCTCACGGGCTCTTCCATCGAGAACGAGGACAACCTCGGCTTCAGCAACCGCTTCGGCATCCGTCCGATGGTGGAGACGATGCCCCTGGCGCAGGCGCCCGAGGCGTACAAGCGCATGCTGTCCGGCCAGGCCCGCTTCCGCGTCGTGCTGGACATGACCGCCTGACTCCTGGACGGAGGTGCCTCCGGGCCGAAGACGCACCCCGGGCCGGGACACGCCCCGCTCCGTGCGGCAGAGCGGGCCGGCCCGGCCCGGAACGCACCCCGCCAGGCATCGTTTGACTACGCCGAGGCGACCGACCATATTGCGAGGGGGAGGTGGCATCATGGCCCGACGAAGCATGCGCGAAGAGATCGTCGACGCGGCGGTCGCACAGTTCCACTCGAAGGGGTACAACGCCGCAGGCGTCAAGGACATCACCGACGCCGCCGGCACACCCAAGGGGTCGTTCTACAACCACTTCGAGAGCAAGGAATCACTGGCCGTCGTCGCCCTGAGCCGCTACGGCGCGAGCCGGCGGATGCAGGATCTGGCGGCACCCGACATCGCACCGCTGGTACGTCTGCGCAAGCACTTCGAGTTCCTGCGTGACGAGACCGTGAATGCGGGATTCACCCGTGGCTGCCTCATCGGGAACTTCGGGGTCGAGGTCGCCGACCACAGCGAGACGATCCGTGCCGGCGTCCGCGAGTCGCTCGGCCACTGGGCCTCGATGATCTGCGGTGCGCTCGTCGAGGCGAAGCAGGTCGGCGCGGTGCGAGCGGACCTCGATACGGAGAAGACGGCACGGTTCCTCCTGAACGCATGGGAGGGCACGCTCATCGCCGCACGCTCCAGCCGGTCGGGCGATGCCTTCGACGACTTCTTCGACACGGCCTTCGGGACACTGCTCGCGCCGCCACCGGATAAGACTCGGCCGTAGACCACGGGTGGGTGGCACCCCCTCTGGCATTCGCACGAGCACTGCCGGCCTCTCCGCGCGCGAACCGGTGCGGATGAGCGCTGAGCGGCCTCCTGATGCCGGGCGGAAGCGTGGCCGAGCGGCATCCCACCACTCCGACTTCTTGACAGATCAAGGACTTAGCATTTCTACTTGACCTGGCAAGCATGTAGTTGACGAGACAAGTACATGCTTGGGATTCGAGTACGCAAAGCAAGCGGCACGGAAAGGGAAGCCTTCGCCCGCCGACTGCCGGCGATCGCTTCCTGGCGCACCGACGCACGGTGCAGGCCCCGTCGGCCGGCCGAACCACAAGCTATCGCTGCTCCACAAGGCCTACCCGGCACCCCGCGCGGCGGACCACCTGCGCCTGACAGGTGCAAGAGCCCGCCGTTGCCAGTCGTCCGAGGGCGGAGACGACCGACGGCGCAGGCCGAGCAACACACCGATCAAGGAGCCTGTCATGACCAACCGTTCCGCGCCCCGTGGGGACGGGCATCCGATCACCCTGGGACTGGACACGTTCGGCGACGTGACGAACGATGCCCAAGGCCAGCCGCTCACGCATGGAGAGACGATCCGGAACCTGGTCGAGGAAGGGGTACTCGCCGACCAGGTCGGCCTCGACCACTTCGCCATCGGGGAGCATCACACCGACTGGATGCCGCTCTCGGCGGCCGACGTGGTCCTCGGCGCGATCGCCTCACGCACCTCGCGCATCCGTCTCGGATCGGGTGTCACCGTCATCAGCTCCGACGACCCCGTCCGGGTCCACCAGCGTTTCGCCACGCTGGACGCGGTTTCCAACGGCCGCGCAGAGGTGATTCTCGGCAGAGGCTCGAGCACCGAGTCCTTCCCGCTCTTCGGCTATGAACTCCGCGATTACGACCGTCTTTTCGAGGAGAAGGTCACCTTGTTCGCCGAGCTTCTGAAGGAAAAGCCGGTCTCCTGGTCCGGCACCACCCGGCCGAGCCTGGACGGCCTGTCCGTCTTCCCGCACAGCGAGTCAGGCGCGATCCCGACCTGGATCGGCGTGGGCGGCAGTCCCGAGTCGGTGATCCGCACAGCGCGGCACGGCTTCTCGCTGATGCTCGCGATCATCG
The DNA here is from genome assembly GCF_040608395.1 of Streptomyces sp. NPDC005181. NCBI lineage: Bacteria > Bacillati > Actinomycetota > Actinomycetes > Kitasatosporales > Streptomycetaceae > Streptomyces > Streptomyces sp. NPDC005181. The sequence goes on along the minus strand of NZ_JBEXID010000097.1, from coordinate 4,376 downwards.
GTGGCCCAACGGCACGGTTCGCTCCGTTCTCCGATCTCTTCCGCAAGGCCCTCGAGAAGCTCGGGCAGCCGGAACGGCCCGTCGGCGTTCACTCTCCTGGCCACGTGGCTGCGACGGACGAACAGGCGGTGAAGGAGTTCTGGCCGCACTACGAGAGCGCGATGCGGATGATGGCCAGGCAGCGCGGATTCCGCGTGCCTACGTTCGAGCACTTCATGCACGACGTCGGCCCCGCTGGAGCCTTGTACGTCGGATCGCCCGAAACCGTGGCACGGAAGATCGCCACCACGCTCCGGACACTGGGTGCGAGCCGTTTCGACCTGAAGTACGGGATGAACGGTCTGCCGCACGAGGCACTGGTGACCACGATCGAGCTCTTCGGCACGCAAGTGGCGCCGCTGGTACGCGACATGATGACCTCCTGAGGCATCACGTTCCACGAGACCCCGTGCAGCTCGCCCTGCGGCCTCGTGCGAGCCGAACGGGACTCGCCGGGCGGGGCCGCCGGCTGCGGCCCCGCCCCGCGGGGGGGTACGTGACGGGGCGGGGGCGCAGGCCCGAGGGCCCGGTGATCGTCTGCGAGACGCTGTTGTCGGCACTGTCCTTGGCGGTGACCCGGAGCGTGACGAAGTCCGCGGACTTCGGCGCCTTCAAGGCCGTTCGCCATGCGTCGCCGTCCCGGTCCAGCCCGGTCCGCTGCCAGGTCACCCCGTCGTCATACGAGATGGCGAGGGAAAGCTTCCCGATGGCGGCTGTCGTGCCGGGCAGGTGGGAGGCGCTCACCGTCAGCTTGGCGCGCCGGTCCGCCCGGCCCGCCTTGTCGGTGTCGACCCCGTAGTCGAGCTGGATCAACGGCAGCGACTCGGTCGACTCGGCGCCGGTGGCCGCGGAGGTGAAGTTCCACTCGGTCAGCGTGTGCGTCGAGTACGGGTGGGTCCAGGCTGCCCGGTCGTTGTCGACCACCAGCCGGTAGGGCAGGCGCTCCGCCGCGAGCTCGGGAACCCGCAGAAATTCCGCGTTGCCCCAGTTGAGCTGCCGATCCCCCTGGTAGAGGGACATCCAGTCCTTGACGTCGTAGTTGCCATAGGCCTCTCCGACATGGCCGCCGGAGTCACCCCAGCCGGGCGCGGGGATGTACACCGTGTCGAGGTAGCGCACCGGCTGATAGCCCATCGGCCCCATCCGGGGCCGCTGGATCGGCCCGAACCAGCTGACCTTGCCGGTCTTCCCGGCCGGATAGTGGAGGACGTCCATCGAGTGCTGCCCGGTCTCGCGGGCGATGAAGGCGTCGGCCAGCCAGTCGGCGTCGGAGGTGACCCAGTCGGTCCGGTCGCCCTGTGCGGGAGCGGTGAGCTGGTTTCCGACGGCCCAGCTCTGCCAGACGTCCGCGCGGTACTCCAGTGCCTTGCCCGGCCGGTGGTTGCGGAACGAGACGTCCACCTTGGCCAGGTCGCTCGGCTCCACCCGCCAGGTCGGGTGCGCCGGGACGGCGCCGGACCAGTGGTGCACCACGTCGTAGAGGTAGTCGGTGGTGGGATGCGAGGTGACCTTCAACTCGACGCGGCCCCGCCGGAGCGAGTCGATCAGGTCACCGCCCTGGTCCGCGTTGAGCGTCGCCACCGTCAGCGGGGCCGGGTTCTGCGGGCTCCAGGGATTCTCGTCCCACGGCCGCAGCCGGCCGATGCCGTCGTTGACGACCAGGAGCACCCGCGCACCCGCCGCTGCGGCGGCCTTCGCCTGCTCCTCGATCGCCATGGTGTCGCTGCGCCGCACCACCACGGCCTTGCCGCGGACGTTCTGCCGGGCCAGCGCGTCGGCGGAACCCCCGCCGACGAAGACCGCCGTCAGCTTCCGTGACCCCGCAGACAGCGGCGTGGCCGCGCGCTTGACCAGCAGGTCGTCGTAGGTTTCCGACTTCGTGCCTACGGTCAACGCCGGCTCCTCGAGGCGGAAACGGGCGCCGAACTCGAACTGGCCGTCGGTCACCTTCTTGCCGGTCGGAAGCGCCCAGATGCTGTCGTACGTCTCGTTGGGCAGCATCGAGCTCTCGAAGAGGCTGTCGGTGAACGACCGGTGGATGTCCAGCCGCGGCGCGACCGGCGTGGTCTGCCGCGGCACATGCGCCAGGACCTGGCGGGCCTTCCGGCCGTCCAGGGTGACGGTCCGGTCCTGGTCCAGCTGGACGTCGTTGAAGCTGAGCACCGCCATGCCGAGCGAGTGCGGCCCGTTGGCCCCCCGCACGTCGGCAATGAGCCATCCGCTGTAGTTGGCGACGGGCAGCCGCGCGGTGCTGGTGCCGGACTCGTCGAGATCGATCGTCGTGAAGAGGTGCTCCGCGATAAGGAGGACCCGGCCGGAGAGCGGCTTGCCCGACCGGTCCTTCGCGACGACGGTCAGACTCTCCCGCCGTCCTTCCTTGGCGACGCCGATCAGGGTCCGGGCCCGCACCACTCCGGAGCTGTCCGTACCGGTGATCATGCCGCTGGTCTGCTGATCGGCCGGAAGCCGGTCCAGCTCCGCGGTCAGGGTGACCGAGGTGGTGCCGTGCGCAGGAACGGTGACCCGGCCGGCGGAAAGGGTGAACAATCCCGCCGGGGCGTCGGCGTCGATCGCCAGGTCCAAGGTGACCGGGTCGTCGCCGACGTTGGTGTACGTCACCTTCTGGACGTCGGTCTCTCCCTGCTTCGTGGGCCACGCGTGGAAGCCGGAGTAGGCGCTCGCGGTGGCGAAGACCGACGCGTGCACCGCCGCCGAGGCGTCGACCCGCCCGCTGCCCGCCTGGTACGGGGTGTACGACGGGGTGGCCTTGGCGCTGCTGACCAGAGCTTCCTTCAGCTGCGAGCCGCTCCAGTCGGGGTGGGTGGCGGCGAGCAGCGCGGCGGTGCCGGCCACGTGAGGTGTCGCCATCGACGTGCCGCTCATGGTGGTGTAGTAGCCCGAGCCGCCCCGCCTGTAGTGGGAACGGGCGGCGAGGACGTCGACGCCGGGTGCGGTGAGCTCCGGCTTCAGTCCGGAGTCACCGTCACGCGGGCCCTGGCTGGAGAAATCGGCGAGCTTGTCCGCGGAGTCGACGGCGCCGACGGTCAGCGCCGAATCTGCGGCCCCGGGGCTGCTGATGCTGTGCGGGCCGCCGTTACCGGCCGCGACCACGAACAGCGCGCCGGTCTCGGCGCTGAGCCGGTCGACCGCCTCGCTCATCGGGTCGGTGCTGTCACCGCCGCCGCCCAGGCTCATGCTGATGACCTTGGCCCGTGCGTCCCGGGCGGCCCATTCCATGCCCGCGATGATCCAGGACTGCTGTCCCCGGCCCTCGCTGTCGAGCACCTTGCCGATGTCCAGCCGGACGCCGGGCGCGACGCCTCGCTCCTTTCCGTCGGAGGCGCTGCCGGTGCCGGCGATCGTCGAGGCGACGTGAGTGCCGTGCCCGTTGAAGTCGGCGATGTCCTCCTCGTACGGGACGAAGCTGGTGCTGGCGTCGACCTGCCCGACGAGGTCGGGGTGTTCGGTGTCCACGCCGGTGTCGAGCACCGCGACCTTCACGCCCTTGGCGGTGTTCCCCTCCGCCCAGACCCGGTTCGCGCCGATCTGCGCGGTGGTGTCGGCGAGGTCGGCCGTCACCTTGCCGTCGAGCCAGACCTTGGCGATGCCGCCCGCGAAGGTGGGGCGTGCCGATCCGCGGCGTGCTGCCGCTGCCGCGGAATCGCCGGTGAGCGCGGACCAGAACGCCGGGGCCTTGTCGCGCTTCTGCGCGACGGCTGCGCCCTGCATGCTGTCGAGACGGCGGACGACGGTCGAGCCGGTCACCTTCGGCGCGGTCCGGGACTTGGCGGCGGCGTCGGAGTAGCGGACGATGAGCGGCAATTGTTTGGCGTGCGCGTCGTCGTAACCGTCGGCGATCAGCCGGGTCACGTTGAACAGCTGCTTGTCCAGCAGCCCCGCGCCGACATAGGGCAGGGCGGCATCCGGGTAGACGTACATCGAACCGTCGATGACGGCACGGTGGAAGCCGGCGGTGGTTCCGTTCGGGCCTTCGAAGGACCGGACGACGGTGCCGTCGGCGGCGGTGCCGACCGTGACCTTGTCACCGGTGATCAGAGTGACGCTGCGCGTGCCGCCGCTTCCCGGCGGCTGTTGTGCGGCGCCGGCGGACGGCACCGGACCGGCCGGGTCCACGGGTACCGCGGCAATTGCTGGTATGACGCCCATCACCAGGGCGGCGACCGCGGCAAGCGCGATCGGCCCTGGTCTAGGAATGGGAACGACAGACAAGGAGACCCCTCAAACCTGAGTTCCACAGTTGGCGGTGCCGACTAGGGCACGAATATGTAGGTTGACCTGCGGATATGCCTGTGGGCACGCCGAAGTGGCGTGTCACT
>NZ_JBEXID010000096.1:0-23221 GCF_040608395.1 Streptomyces sp. NPDC005181 | reverse complement strand
CGATCCAACCACACCGCGACGGCCCAACTCGACGACCACCAAGCGTGATGAGGCGGCCGGAACGATCACGCTCCGATTACCAACTGAATGTTTGCATCCACCGGTGTCGCGGTCACGAGAGAGCCGCCCGCTCAGCGAGGTCCGCTTCCTCCAGTGCGGCCAGCACGTCCAGGAACGCGACGGCGAAACTGCCGGGCCCGGAGGCCTCCTTCGCGGCCAGCTCGGCGGCGACGGTGTACGCGGTGACGGCGGTCACCACCGCGGCGAACCGGTCCTCGTCGACCGCTGCGAAGGCCGCCATCACCGCCCCCAGCGCGCAGCCGCCCCCTGTCACCCGAGTCAACAGGGCATCCCCGTTGGCGATCCGGGCGCTGCGCACCCCGTCGGTGACGAAGTCCACAGGCCCGGAGACGGCGACCACACAGGCTGCTGTACGGGCCAGCCCCCGTGCTGATTCCTCGGCCGCCTCGACGCCGTCGGAGGAGTCCACGCCGCGGCCGCCGTCGCCCGATCCCGCGAGCGCGATGATCTCGGACGCGTTGCCCCGGATCACAGTCGGCCGGAGCTCCAGGAGCTCCCGTGCCAGCGCGGTGCGCACCGGCAGCGCGCCGACCGCCACCGGGTCGAGGACCCACGGCGTACCGGCCGAAGCCGCCGCACGCGCGGCCTCGACCATGGCGGAGCGCTGCTCCGCGTGCGGGGTGCCGAGATTGATCAGGACGCCGGAGGCGATCCGGGCGAACGGGCCGGCCTCCACCGGAATGTCGACCATGGCCGGTGAGGCGCCGAGCGCCAGCAGGACGTTGGCGGTGAAGCCCGTGACCACCGAGTTGGTCAGGCACTGAACCAGCGGGGAGTCCGCCCGCACGCGTGCGAGGGCTTGCGGGGCGAAGGCGGTGTGATCGGTGGATGTCGCGGGCATGAGATATCGCTCCGTGGGGTGGGAATGTCGTTCGGGCGCCGAGGGACGTCGGGGGTCCGGCGGCCGACGGCAGGTCAGTCCTGTGGACGGTGGCGCAGCCGCAGCGGCGCGTAGACGGCGAGCGCCACGAGGAACGCCACGTAGTACGAGAGGTCGGCGCCATGCAGGGCGGCCGCCACCGGGCCCACGTACAGGCTGGTGTCCATGAACGGCACAGCCGCGGCGAAGGCGACGGCGAATGCCGACAACGGGAGCCATCCGGACTGCGGGCGGGCGGTCTCGGCGGCGAGGTCCATCGCGGCGCCGCCCCGTGCCCGGGCCCGTGCGATCCAGTCGACGATGACGATCGCCACGAAACCGGGAATCCAGTAGCCGACGAACAGCAGCACGTTCTGGAAGCGGGCCGTGGTGTCGGCCGCGTGCATCCACAGCACCAGGGGGAAGCCGAGCACGGCGGCGAGGGCGGCGGCCACCGGGCGCGGAAGGCGCACACCGACGGTCTGCAGAGCCAGGGAACCGCTGTAGTCGTTCATGGCGTTGCTGCAGAGTGCCGCCAGCGCCACGGCGAGCAGCCCGAACGCGCCCAGCACCCCACCGCCCAGCAGCGTGTCCACACCTGCGGCGGTCTGGTCGGTCAGCACGGACGCGCCCAACAACCCGAGGGCCTGGACGGCCACGAAGGACACCACAAGGCCGAGCAGGGTGAAGCAGAACATGCGCGGGCGCGAGGTGGTGCGTGGCAGATAGCGGCTGAAGTCGCTGGCGTACGGAGCCCAGGACAGGGTCAGACTCAGCGCGATGGTGCTGGTCAGGACGAACGCGCCGGCCTGGTCGGCGCCGTGCGCGGTGCCGGTGCCGACCGGATGGACACCGTCGAGCAGCCGCCAGGCGATCAGCGCGAACGCGGCGGCGAGCACGAAGGTCATGACGATCTGGAGCCGGTGGATGGCCTCGTAGCCCAGAACGCCGAGGGCGCCTTGGGCCAGCATCATGGCCAGCACGCCGAGCCAGAACGGCCAGCCGCACAGCCGCGCGAGCGCGTCCCCGCCGAACAGCCCGATCAGCGCATCCCAGGCGACCGACGACAGCCACTGCAGAATGCCGGGTACCGTCACGGCCCGGCCGAAGGCGAGCCGGGCCAGCGGCAGTTGCCCGGCACCGGTCTGGCTCCCCCAGGTGCCCAGGTAGGCGGTGGGCACCGCGCCGAGCACGGTGCCCAGCACGACGGCGGCGAGCGCGGTGGCGAAGTCCAGGCCGAGGGCGATGCCGACGGTGCCGGTGAACACGCCGGTCATGGTCAGATTGGGAGCGAACCACACGGTGAACAGGCGCCCGGGACCGCCGTAGCGGTTGCTCTCGGGGACCGGCTCGATGCCGTGTGTCTCGACGCTGAGGTCGCCGGGGGCTGCTGGCATCCGCCCGTCGAAGACGGTCTGCCGGCTGTCGGCGGGCAGACCGCCGGAAACATGCGTCACAGGCATGGAAGACATCCCTCCGCCAGTACGAACTGGTTCAGGTTCGACGGGTGTGATCTCAGCCCTCGGGTAGGGCACCCCGTGTCCGGTACGACGGACAGACTAACCCGATCCCGTTGAACACCTGAACGAAGGACCGCGTGGCAACGCGCTCACGGCCGCGTTCCCCCCTCCGCGTGCCCCGTGCGATCCAGATGCCAGCGGTGTTCCACCTCGAAGCGGTGCAGCCCGGTGCGGCGTTCGACGATTACGTCGACGGTGGCGCGCTCCGTGTTGGTGCACGTGGCGGTCGCTCCGTCGGGGTCGGTGTAGGAGAGCGACACGCAGTCGGCCGGGTCCTGGGTCACATCGATCCGTACCCTGCGCCGCGCGGTGCCACCGCTGACCGACCAGTCGGGCAGCCCGATCCGTGCGCGCAGCAGTGGCGCGGTCAGCAACGGGTCGCGCGGCCAGTCGGTGCCGCCGATCCGCAGCTGAAGCATGGGCAGCGGTGGTAGCCACCGCATCGTGGGACGGCGGGCGACGGCGGCCACCACTTCCAGTACGTCCCCGTCGCCGAGGCCCGCATGGAGCCACGCCCATCGCTGGGCATTGCCGTGCCCGGCGATCCGGGCCACGCCTCCCACCGCGCCGGAGAGCGTGAACCGCCGCTCCCCGACGACGAGTTCCCCGTCGAAAAGGGCGTCGGGGGCAGGCACGATCTGGGCGGCGGGCAGCAGTTCACGCTGCCAGGACCAGCGCGGAAACGTGTAGAGGGGCTCTCCGCCCCCGGTGACCGTCAGGCGCCAGGTGATCGCGCCCGCGGTGCCTTCCAGAAGCCGGGGCGTTGCCCGCACCCCCGGCACCTCGAAGTACGCCTCGCCCTGAGGCGGTGGAGAGTCCGGGACCCCGAACCGCTCGGTGAACGGCGGTCCGTCCGGTGGGAAGACTGATATCCAGCCATGCGCCCGGGCCGGGCCGTCGTGCTTGGGTGCCACCACTTCGTGGTGGATCCACACGCCGGTACCGGTACGGGGATCGGTCAACGTCGCGTACCAGACTTCGAGCCGCCCTGGACGGCCGGTCATCCGCGGCGGGTAGAGCGAGTTCACGAGGGTTTCCTTTCACCGGGGCGCGGGGGCCCCGTACCGTGCGCGCACGCCTGCCTCGGCGGTGCTCTCCACGATGCCGGGACAGGCCCGTTCGGCCAGCGCCGCGATCGTCAGTGAGGGGTTGACACAGAGCGAGGTCGGCACTGCCGAGCCGTCGGTGACGAACAGGCCGGGATGGCCTCGCAGTTCGCCGCGTTCGTCGAGTGCCGAGGTGGCGGGGTCGTCACCCATCCGGCAGGAGGCGAGGGGGTGCGCGCTCACGGACCCGGCGGGGTTCTCGCTCCAGGGCCGCACCCGCGCAAGACCGTCGCGCTCCAGCACCGCGCGGGCCTCGGCATCCGCGGCGGCCCAGCCGCGCAGGGTGTTCGCTGTCGGCCGGTACGAGAGCGTGGACAGGCAGAGCGATGTGGCCACGCGCGTCGAGCTTCCGGTGGGCGGCGGCGGGCCGAAGACGCCCTCGTTGTCGTCCTCGGTCATGGCGAGCACGGAGAGCCACGACGGCCAGCGTGCCCGCATCTCCTTCTTGCGGACGCCGAACCAGCTCGTCGCCGGGGCGTCAGTGGCCTGGGCCAGCAGGTCGGTGATGCCGGGGAAGTAGATCTGCTGAAGGGAGAAACGGGTGAACTCCGCCGTTGCCGGGTCGAGCCGGTCGTACGACATGGAGCCGATGGGCTTCCCGATGGGGAAGCCCTGGTACGGGATGCCCGGGGCGCGCTCGAGACCGAGCAGGTCGCGCACCTTGCCTTCGTCGACGTCGGCGATGGACACGCGGTCGCCGTTGCCCGAGAAGTAGCGCCCGACGGCTTGCGGGACACCGCCGAGCAGGGGAGCCGAGCGCTGCAGCAGCACCGGGGTGGCCAGAGCGCCTGCGGCCAGCACCACGGTCTTGGCCTCGATCGTGCCCACGCCGACCGGCAGCCGGTAGTCGCCGGCATCGAGCTGCGTGTACGAGACGCGGTAGCGGTAACCGGGTGTGATGGCAGGCGCGATCGTCTGTGCCTCGTGGAGTGGGCGGATCTCGGCGCCGTGCGCCGTCGCAGCGGGGAGGTAGTTCAGCAGCATGGAGCGCTTGGCGTCGAAGTGACAGCCGCCCAGCATCCAATTGCAGTTGGTGCAGCGGGCCAGGTCGACGGCGACGGGCACAGGATTGCAGGTGCGGCCCGCACGGGCGCACGCCGCAGCGAACAGCCCTCCGGGGTAAGGGACTTGGTCCCAGCTCTGCTCGGCGACGGGCAGAGCCTCCTCGACCCGGTCGTACCACGGGTCGAGTGCCGCGCGCGTCAGGGTCGAAGGCCACAGGCGATGGCCAAGACTGCCGCGGCGATCGAAGACGAAGCCCGGAGCCCGCAGTGAAGCGGCGAAGTAGACCACGCTGGACCCGCCGACGCAGTTCCCGGCGACGACCGTGATGCCGTCGCCCTGCACGAGGTCGACGATCCGGGTGTAGCTGCCCAGGCGCAGGTCATGGGTGAAGTCGGGGGCGGTGAGGTGCGGTCCACGTTCCAGGATCACCACCTTGGCGCCACCCGCGGCCAGATGGTAGGCGGGGATGGCGCCCCCGAAGCCACTGCCGATGACCAGCACGTCGGTGCGTTCGGTGGCGCTCATGCGGGGTGCCCTCCGGGGGTGGTGAGCGGGTGCTCGGAGGCGAGCCTTCTGCCGTACGAGTAGTCGGGGAAGCGCCACAGTCCGTCGGCGTCGGGCGCCGGGAAGCCGATCCAGGCCAGGCCCGGGTGGCGTTGCCGGATGGCTACGGCGGTGTGCAGATGGGCCGCGGTGTCGAAGGCCGCGGCGGCGAAGAGTGCGAGCAGCACATACAGCTGCCGGTCCGGGGCGCCGGGCGTGAGCAGCTCTCCGGCGAGCGCGGTGCGGTCGGTGAACCGGAGGGCGACGAAGGGAGGTTGAGTGCGCAGCAGGATCCGGCCGTGGGTGGCCGCATAGGCGAGGGCGCGGGTGTTGACGAGCAGCGCCAGCTCGGGCAGCAGTACGCCGACGCCGAGGTCGGGAAGGTTGAGCAGCTCGACGGCCCCCGCCTGCACGGCGCCGGGACCGGGGGCCGCCCCGGCGATCGCCGCGTCGCCGCCGTACCGCTTCTCGCCCGGGACCATGGTGTCCGCGAACGCCTCCAGCGTGGCGGTCGTCGGGTCGGGCAGCGCCAGGGAAGCGGGCAGCAGCCCCGCCCGATCCACCGGGACCGGCTCGGGGACAGGACGCGCCGAAGGCGCGGCTTCGGCGGTCAGCTCCCCTGCCCGCAGGGCGGCGACGGCGGCGGTCAGCCCGACGAGCAGCCGGCGCCGAGTGGGACGTGCGGGTGGTTCGCTCAACACAGTGCGCTCACCGGCAGTCGCACCCTCACACCTGCGGCGTCACGCACGAGTGCGTCGGCGAGCAGCGCGTCGTACGGCCGGATCACCTTCGCGGCGTCCTCGGCCTGCGCGGGGTGCCCGGCAACGGTGATGTTGCGTACCTTCGCCGCGGCGCTGCCCTCCGCCTTGTCGAACCAGTAACTGCCGTCCCAGCCGACCAGTTCGGTTCCGCCGGCCGTGGCCTGCACGCTCCAGTGGTCCAACTGCCAGTAACGGCAGGCCGGTACGGCGATCGCGAAGCGCGCCGGCTCGGCCAGCAGAAAGCGCGCCGCGCCGCCGTTGGTCACGGTGATGTCCCGCTTGGCGTACTCCACGCACAGCGGGTCGGCGCCGAACAGGGAGAGTGGCGGCGTCTCGCCCTCGCCGTAGCGGTGGAAGGTACACGCGGGGGCGTACGAAGGGTCGGTGTAACCGCCGACGCCTGGTTCTGCGGCCGAGGCGGAAGCGGCGGGGAGCAGGGCGGCGGCTGCCGCCACCACTGCGCCGAAGGCGGCGAGTCGGACACCTGCGGACAGGGCACCGAGGGCGTTCGTCGTACGGCGGAGTACGGGCACAGCAGGACCTTCTTCACGTCCCAGCCCTGATGGGCGATGGTTACCGGCGGTCACATGCAGTCAGCATCTTGAATGCTGCACGCTGTCGGCGCAAGGTATGGGACGAAGGTGAGGACGTGCGACGCGCGCCGTTGCCCTGGTCCGCGGATATGCGGCGGCCGCCGGAGCGACCCAGGAAGTGATCAAGGCGGACCCGGAGAACGGGCGTCGGTGGCGGTCGCGCGGAGGGCCGGCTTCACCTGCCTCAAGCAGGTCGCGGAAGCGGACGGCACCTTGTTCAACTGGTACGTCCATGATCTGCGGGGGTCGCAGCCTCAGGGCTGAGCCCCCAGAAACCGTTCCGTCCACAGCCGCAGCAGCTCGTCGTCGAACGTCGGGTCCTCGCGCAGCACGCTGGTGAGCGCGAGACCGCGGTGCAGGACCAGCAGTGATTCGCAGAGCAGGGCGAAGTCCTCGCGCGCCGCCGTCTCCGGGCCGAAGATATCGGCCATCACCGCACGCTGGGCCGCGCCCACTTCCCGCTCGGCCGGCAGCAGCGCCGCCCTGAGATCCGCGTCGGTGCGGGCCGCCAGCCACAGCTCCAGCCCCGCGAGGCAGTGCGGGCCCGACATCGCCGTGCGCAGCAGGGCAAGCCCCTTCTCGCGGTTCGGTGCGCCGCCGTCCGTCTCGGTACGGATGTGCGCGAGACGCAGCTCGGCGACATGGTGGGTGGCGGCCGCCAGCAGATCGGCCTTCGAGGCGAAGTGATGCAGCAGCGCGCCGCGGGAGACGCCCGCCCGCTCCTGCACCCGCTGGGTCGTGGTGCCCGCGAAACCGTGGTCGACCAGACAGTCGATCGTGGCATCGAGGAGTCGCTGCCGGGTCTCCTCCCGGCGTTGCTGCTGGGTGCGGCGTGGAGCGGGCATGGCAGTGAGCGTACGACACGACTGGGAACCAACAAACAGTCTGGACGGACTGTATATGGCGGGTCTATCGTCCGGCGCATGCTTGCCGTAGACCTGGTTCGCCGCGGTGCCGCGCGTTTCGCAGGACGTACCGCCGTGCATTTCGAAAACCGTTCCCTCACCTATGCGGAGGTCGACGAGGCTGCCAACCGCCTGGCCCACGTCCTCGCAGGACTGGGCGTCGGCCGCGGCGACCGGGTCGGGCTGCTCCTCGGCAACGGGCTGTGGTCCATCTCCGTCGACTTCGCCTGCCTGAAGGCCGGGGCCGCCCGCGTCCCCCTCAACGGCCGCCTCTCCGCCGCCGAACACACCCGCATGCTCCAGGACACCGGAGCGACCCTTCTGGTCTACGGGCCGGAACTCGCCGAGCGTGCGATCGAACTCGGTGCCGCCGTACCGGGGCTGGTGCTCGCCTGCCTCGGCAGCCCCGGCCCGGCCGGCCACCTCGACCTGCCGACGGCCATGCGCGAGGCGAGCCCCGCAGACCCGATGCTGCCCGCGGCGGCGGACGACGTGATCCTGATCCTCTACACGTCCGGCACCACCGGCACCCTGAAGGCCGCCCAGCACACGCAGGCCGGCTATGCCGCGATCAGCGCGAACATCCTGTCCAACCTCGTCTCACCCGGCCGGGACGACGTGATGCTGCACGCCGCATCGCTCATCCACGCCAGCGGCACCTTTGTGCTGCCCTACTGGCTACGGGGCGGCGCCTCCGTCGTCCTCGGCGGCTTCGACCCGGACGAGTACCTGGCGGCCATGGCCCGCTACGGGGTGACCGCTGTCAACCTCGTCCCCACCATGCTCGGCATGCTCTTCGCCGACGGGCGTGCCGAGCGTGCCGACCTCGCCCGGCTGCACACCGTCGTCTACGGGGCCAGCCCGATGCCGCGACCGCTCATCGAGCACGCACTGGACGCCTGGGGCCCCAAGTTCGTCCAGTACTTCGGGCAGACCGAGGCGCCGCTGTGTCTGACCGTGCTCGACAAGGACGACCATGCCGAGGGCGGTGAACTGCTCGGCGCCGCCGGACACCCGGCGGTCGACGCGCGGCTCGTCCTCACCGACGAGGACGGCGCCCCCGTCGCACCGGGCGGGATCGGTGAGGTCCGGGTCAAGGCGCCGTTCGCCATCGCCGGGTACTACAACGCGCCCGAGCTGACCGCCGCGAGCCTCACCGGTGACGGCTGGATCCGCACCAGGGATCTCGCACGCCTCGACGACCGCGGCTACCTTCACCTCGTCGACCGCAGCAGCGACATGATCATCACTGGCGGCTACAACGTCTACCCGCGCGAGGTCGAGGACGCCCTCGCGAGCCATCCCGCGGTCGCGCAGTGCGCCGTCGTCGGTGCCCCCGACGCCACCTGGGTCGAGGCCGTCACCGCCTTCGTCACGCTGCGACCCGGGGCCGAGGTCTCCGAAGCAGCCCTGCGCGACCATGTGCGCGCCCGGCTGGCGGGCTACAAGGTGCCCAAGACCGTGCGCTTCGTCGAGACCATCCCGTACTCGCCGGTCGGAAAGATCCTCCGCCGGGCCCTGCGCGACCCCTTGTGGGAGGGAAAATGACGAACGAACACCCCGCCGTACGGATCGAGCGCGACGGCCCCGTCTTCACGGTGATTCTCAGCCGCCCCGAGGTCCGCAATGCCGTCGACGGGCCGACTGCGGACCAACTCACGGACAGCTTCCGGAAGTTCGAGTCCGACCCGGACGCTTCTGTCGCCGTGCTGTGGGGCGAGGGCGGCACTTTCTGCGCCGGCGCGGACCTCAAGGGCATCGGCACGGAACGCGGCAACAAGGTCCTCGCCGAGGGCGACGGACCCATGGGGCCCACCCGGATGCGGCTGAGCAAACCCGTCATCGCCGCGGTCTCCGGCCACGCGGTGGCCGGCGGCCTGGAACTCGCCGTCTGGTGCGATCTGCGGGTCGCCGAGGAGGACGCGGTCTTCGGTGTCTTCTGCCGCCGCTGGGGTGTGCCCCTGGTGGACGGCGGCACGGTGCGGCTGCCGCGCCTGATCGGGGAGAGCCGCGCGATGGACCTGATCCTCACCGGCCGCCCGGTCCCGGCGGCGGAGGCGTACGACATCGGGCTCGCCAACCGGCTCGTGCCGACCGGCCGGGCGCGTCACGCTGCGGAGCAACTCGCCCGGGAGATCGCCGCGTTCCCCCAGCTGTGTCTGCGTCACGACAGGCTCTCCGTACGCGAACAGCACGGCCTCTCCGAGCCGGACGCCCTGGCGGCCGAGTACCGGCACGGCCTGGTTCCGCTGACTGCGGGGGAGACCCAGGCCGGTGCCGACCGGTTCGGCGGCGGTGCGGGCCGCCACGGGGCGTTCACCGACTGAGCCGAAACCCGGCTGACACCGGAAACGGGCTGGTCCTACGCTCGCCGGATGACGATACTCAGCTACCCGGACAAGCCCCGCCCCGGCGACCGCGTCGCCGTCGTCTCCCCGTCCTCCGGCCTCCCCGGAATCCTGCCCCTGCCCTACGAGTTGGGGCTGCGCAGACTCCGCGAGGAGTTCGGGCTCGAAGTGGTGGAGTATCCGGCGACGCGCACCATGGGGTCCACTCCGGCCGAGCGGGCCGCCGATATCCACGCGGCGTTCGCCGACCCCTCTGCTTCACCTTTCGTTTCGTCGGCATCGCCGCCGGATCGCTCGTCGGAACGCGCTCGTCTGGGCGGGCGGCGGCTGGACCGCGGTGGCGGTCACCGGCGCCGTCGCCGCGTCGGCCGGACTGATCGTGGCCTCACTGCCGTCCGCGTCCCGGGCGCGGCGGGAGGCAGCAACGCCGGCCAAGGTGCGCCGAATCTTTGGTCCGACCACATGGCGTGTGTGACATAGTGGGAGGAAAGCCGAGGCAGGGGGGTGAACGATGCCCGTCGAGTGGCAACCCGTACGGCAGTCCCGTACGCATGAGCTCGTGCTCCAGAGCATCGAGGAGCGGGTGTTCGCCGGAGAGCTGAAGGCAGGCGACCGGCTGCCGCCCGAGCGCGAACTCGCGCCCGTCCTCGGAGTCAGCCGATCCGCCCTGCGCGAGGCGCTGCGGGTGCTGGAGACGATCGGCGTGCTTGTTGCCCAGCCCGGCCGCGGTCCGGATGCCGGGGCGCGGATCGTACGCAACCCCGACGACGCCCTCGGGCGGCTGCTGCGGCTGCACTTCGCCCTCGGCAGCTACAGCCTGGAGGACGTCCTGGAAGCGCGCGTCGTGCTGGAGCGCTCCAGCTTCGAGGCGGCGGCCACACACGCTTCCGCGGAGGATCTCGACGAGGTGGAGCACCTGCTCGTGCGGATGGGGGAGCCCGGCGTCGGCGTGGCCGAGTTCAACGATCTGGACACCCGGTTCCATGTCCAGATCGCCCGCAGCTCCGGCAACGAACTGACCTCCACCCTCACCTCCGCCGTGCGCGAGTCCGTACGTGCGCTGATCCTGCGGGCGCTGGAACAGGCCGAGGACTGGCCGGCCACGGCAGCCGGGCTCAACGCTCAGCACGCCGAACTGCTGCGGCTGGTGCGCGCGGGCAAGGGGGCGAAGGCCGCCGATCTGGTCGAGCGGCACATCCGCAGCCTGCACGGCACGCTGGTGGACGGGAACGAATAGCCCGCAGCACGTGGGCGATCAAGGGGCGGTGCGCATGCGCACCGCCCCTCTCGCATGTCCCCGCCCCTTCACGTTCCGGACCGAGGCTAGTATGGTCCGACCATACAAAGGCCAGAGAAACGATTCGGAGAGGCCCCATGCGTATCGGACTCTTCGCCACCTGTCTGGGAGACACGCTCTTCCCCGAGGCGGTTAAATCCACCGCGGTCCTGCTCGCCCGCCTGGGGCATGAGGTGGTGTTCCCGCCGGAGCAGACCTGCTGCGGCCAGATGCACGTCAACACGGGCTACCAGCGCGAGCCCGTCCCGCTCGTGCGGAACTTCGCCGAGCAGTTCGGTGACGCGTCGATCGACGCCGTCGTCATACCGTCGGGATCCTGCGCCGGATCGGTCCGCCACCAGCACGAGATCGTCGCCGAGCGGTACGGGGACGCGGCGCTGCGCGCGGGCGTGGCCACGGTCAAGGCCAAGACGTACGAGCTGTCGGAGTTCCTCGTCGACGTCCTGGGCGTCACCGGTGTCGGCGCGTACTTCCCGCACCGCGTCACGTACCACCCCACCTGCCATTCCCTGCACATGCTCCGGGTCGGAGAGAAGCCCCTGAAGCTGCTGCGCGCCGTCGACTCCATCGACCTCGTCGAGCTTCCCGAGGCGGACTCCTGCTGCGGGTTCGGCGGCACCTTCGCAGTGAAGAACGCCGAGACGTCGACCGCGATGCTCCAGGACAAGATGCGCACCATCACCACCACCGGGGCGGCGGTGTGCACCGCGGGCGACTCGTCCTGTCTGATGCACATCGGCGGCGGACTCTCCCGAATCGCATCGGGCACCCGCACCCTGCACCTCGCGCAGATCCTCTCCTCCACCCGTACCTCGCCGTACGTCCTGACGGAGGCCGTCCGATGAGCAGCACCTTCCTCGGCATGCCCGCCACCCCGCCCCGCTCCCCGTACGGGACGGGCAATCTGCGCGGCGACCGGACGTTTCCCGCAGCCGCCCACGACGAGCTGCGCAACGAGCAGCTGCGGCGCAACCTCGGCAAGGCCACCCACACGATCCGCGCCAAGCGTCTCAACGTCACCGGTGAGCTGCCCGACTGGGAGCAGCTGCGCGACGCCGGCTCGGCCATCAAGACCGACACCATGAACCGGCTCCCCGAACTCCTGGAGCAGCTCGAGCGGAAGGTCACCGAGCGCGGCGGCACCGTCCACTGGGCACGC
Organism: Streptomyces sp. NPDC005181; assembly: GCF_040608395.1. Classification (NCBI taxonomy): domain Bacteria; kingdom Bacillati; phylum Actinomycetota; class Actinomycetes; order Kitasatosporales; family Streptomycetaceae; genus Streptomyces; species Streptomyces sp. NPDC005181. Next base: position 11,044 of record NZ_JBEXID010000096.1, on the reverse strand, counting down.
GACGGCGTCGAGGCCAACGAGATCGTCGCCCGGCTCGTCCGCGCGACCGGCTCGCAGGAGGTCATCAAGGTCAAGTCGATGGCCACCCAGGAGATCGGCCTCAACGAGCACCTCGAATCGATCGGCATCACCCCGTACGAGACGGACCTCGCCGAGCTCATCGTGCAGCTCGCCCACGACAAGCCGTCGCACATCCTGGTGCCCGCGATCCACCGCAACCGCGACGAGATCCGGCAGATCTTCCTCAAGGAGATCCCCGGCGTCGACCCGCGGCTCGACAACGTACCCGCCCATCTCGCCGCCGCGGCCCGCGCCTATCTGCGCGAGAAGTTCATGACGACGAAGGTGGCGGTCTCAGGCGCCAACTTCGGGATCGCCGAGACCGGAACCCTGTCCGTCGTCGAGTCCGAGGGCAACGGCCGGATGTGCCTGACCCTGCCCGACACCCTGATCACCGTCATGGGCATCGAGAAGGTGCTGCCGCGCTATCAGGACCTCGAAGTCTTTCTGCAGTTGCTGCCGCGCTCGTCGACCGGGGAGCGGATGAACCCGTACACCTCGATGTGGACGGGTGTGACGCCCGGCGACGGTCCGCAGGACTTCCATCTGGTCCTCCTCGACAACGGACGCACCGCCGCGCTCGCCGACCGGATCGGGCGCGAGGCGCTCAACTGCATCCGCTGCTCGGCCTGTCTGAACGTCTGCCCGGTGTACGAACGGGCCGGCGGCCATGCGTACGGATCGACCTACCCCGGCCCGATCGGGGCGGTCCTCACCCCGCAGCTCGCCGGGATGCACGCGGCCAAGGACGACCCCAACAGCTCCCTGCCGTACGCCTCCAGCCTCTGCGGCGCCTGCTTCGACGCCTGCCCGGTCAAGATCGACATCCCGTCGCTGCTGGTCGAGCTGCGCCACCAGCACACCGAACAGTCCGGTACGACGACGGAGAAGCTGGCCATGAAGGCGGCGGCCGGCGTGATGAGGAGACCGAAGCTGTTCACGGCCGCGCAGAGGACTGCGGGGCTGGGCCGGGTCCTCGCCGGGCGGGACGGGAAGATCTCGCATCTGCCGCCCCCGTTCAACGGGTGGAGCGACAGCCGTGACACCGCGGCGCCGCCGAAGCAGTCCTTCCGCGCCTGGCTGGCCTCGGACGAGGGCGCCGCGACCATGCGGGCCGCCGCCGAGGACGGCAGGAACCAGCAGCAGGAGGAGAAGTGACGACCGCTCGCGAAACGGTGCTCGGCCGGATCCGGGACGCCCTGGCTCTCGCACCCACCCCCGACACGGCCGTCCCGCGCGACTACCGGACCGGCCGCACGCTCCCCGACGACGAGCGCCTCGCGCTCTTCACCGACCGGCTCGTCGACTACAAGGCACAGGTGCACGCCTGCACCGGCGACCGCACCGCCGAAGTGATCGCGCAGGTCCTGCGGGAGCGTGGTGCCCGGAAGGTCGGGGTGCCCGCCGGGCTCGACGAGCGGTGGCTCGACGCGTACGACGGGGAGGTCCAGCGGGACTGCGCCGACATTCCGGCGCCCCGGCTCGATGCGCTGGACGGTGTCGTCACCGGGTCGGCAGTCGGCTGCGCCGAGACCGGCACGATCTTCCTCGACGGCTCGCCCGACCAGGGGCGGCGGGCGTTGTCGCTCGTCCCTGACCTGCATGTGTGCGTGGTGGATCTGTCGGCGGTCGAGGTGGGGGTACCGGAGGCGGTGCGCCGGCTGGTGCCGGAGCGGCCGACGACCCTGATCAGCGGACCGTCGGCCACCTCCGACATTGAGCTGGAGCGGGTCGAGGGGGTGCACGGCCCCCGGTCGCTGGTAGTGGTGATCCGCGTCGACGCGTAGGGCGGGCGCGGTGGTGGACGCGCTGTCCCGGGGCGCCGTACCGGCCCGACGGTCCGCCGGGCGGCCGCGCATCGAGGCCGTCCGGCGGACCGGGGACAGTCAGCGGTGCTCGATCTTCAGCGGTTCGAAGGCGATACGGGTCGTCGCCCCGTCCTCCGCCCAGCCGACCTCGACCGTGTCACCGTCCACGTTCACCCCGCTCACCGCCGCAGCGAGCGTCGTCGCGTCCGGCTCCGCCGTCAGCGACGCGAGGGACACCAGCAGGACCGTCCCCTCCGCGTCCGCGCCCAGCCGGGGCACCACCGCCCAGCGGGTGTACGCCGTGCCCTGTGGGGCCCGTACCTCGTCCTGGGTCTCCCAGCCGTGCAGTCCGTGCAGCGCGGACCGTACGCCGTCGTCCGGACCGGTCGCCCAGCCCGTCTGCTCCACCCGCGCCCCGGCCGGCGCGCCCAGCACCCGGTGCACCCGCAGCTCGTACCTCCCGCGGACCACCGTGACGCTCTCGACCCGCAGCCCCGGCACCATCGGCGCACCCGACATGAAGACGGGGCGGTGCCAGGACGCGGCCCAGCCCCAGCCGTCACCCTGTCCGGCGCCCAGCGGGCGGATGCTGCGGCGGCCGCTGCGCACCCCCGCGACGAGGACGGCCAGATGGTTGTCCGCCACGTTCACCTTCGATGTGGGGCCCGTCACCGTGGAGTACGACTGGCGGCTGTACAGCGGATCGTCCTGCACGCCCGACTCGCCCTCGTGCGGCCGGACATGGTCGCTGCCGTGGTTGTGCAGCCGTACGATGCCGTCCTCCCGGGTGGACTGGATCAGCAGACCTGGCGCGGGCAGCGCCAGCACCCGGTCCGGGCCCTCACTGGGCGCCGGCTCCTCGGTCGCCGTCCACAGCGGATGGCCGTCCGGAGCCAGCAGCGAGACGAACGCCTTGGACGCCCAGTACGGGGACGCGGGGCCCGAGTAGTGCTGCAGGGTCGCCTCGTGCGGTCCGTGCCAGCCCAGGCTCAGCAGCCCGTCCGTGCCCGTCGCACCGCGGTCCAGGAAGTAGCGCAGCGATCCGCTGATCACCCGTCGCGAGGCACCGGGGGAGAGCGGGGTGTGCCCGGTGACGGCGCCCAGTGCGACCGCCGAACCGGCCGCGAAGCGGTAGGTCAGCGAGCGGCCGAAGTGGATCGGCGCGCCGTCGCCACCGAACAGCAGGGAGAAGCTGTCCAGGTGTTCGCGCAGCCGGGAGCCGAAGTGCGCGGACAGCTCGGGGTCGCCCGACAGATGCGCGTCCAGTACCGGGTACAGGTGCAGCGCCCAGCCGTTGTAGTGGTCGAAGGCGGCGCTGTCGCCGTCCGCGTACCAGCCCTGTCCTCGGTACCAGCCCTCCAGCAGGTCGAGCGCCCGCTCCTTCGCCCGAGCCGTCTCCGCGTCGCCACGGCCCACCGAGTCGAGGAACGCGGCCACGGAGTAGGGGAACAGATACCAGTTGTTGGGCGCGGGGATGTGCCGCAGTGCACCGCGCAGCCACTCCTCGGCCCGGTCCTGGACGCCGGGGTCGAGCCGGTCCCACAGCCAGGGGCGGGTCAGCCGCAGCCCGATGGCGACCGAGGCGGACTCGACCATGGGCTGGCCCTGCACATGGTGGTCGAGGATCAGCGGCCAGGACTCCAGGTCGTCCCGGCCGGGCGTCCGGGTACCGGCGGCGAGTCCGTGCGCGTACCGGTCGAGCCAGCCGTGCGGATCCTTCCCGTCCGCGCCTGCGACCCGGAACGCCGCCGCGAGGAACGTACGGGCGTAGCCCTCCAGACCGTCCGAGCGCACCCCGGATCCGGACGGCCGTCCCGGCAGGTCCAGCAGCGCGCGGCCGGGCGTCGACCACTGCCACGCGGCCCGCAGCAGCCCATCCGCCGCCACCTCCCAGTGCGCCCGGGTGTAGCCGGTGTACGGGCTCAGGTCACGGTCGTCGGAGGGAAGTTCAAGGGGGGAGGTCATGCGAGGAATGCCAGCCTTTCGCGTCGTACGGGGTGGGCGAAACCGTCGCCCGCGGCCCAGCGGCCGATCTCGCGGACCGCCAGGTCGACCAGCCGCTGCCACTCGTTGCCCTGCGAGCCGGCGAGATGCGGAGTGATCAGGGCGTTGTCGCACTCCCACAGGGGGTGCGCGGACGGCAGCGCGTCGGGGTCGGTGACATCGAGGATGGCACGGATGCGGCCCAGTTGGAGCACGTCGGTCAGCGCGTGCTGGTCGACCACGGCGCCCCGCGAGGTATTGATGAGCACACCGTCCGGGCGCATCGAGGTGAGGAGTTCACGGCTGACGAGCCCGCGGGTGGCGGGCAGCAGCGGGGTGTGGACGCTCACCACGTCGCTCTGCGCGAACAGCTCGGCGAGTTCGACCGGCCGGACACCCAGATCGGCGGCGTCCGCCGCGGAGACGTAGGGATCGTGCAGCAGCACCCGCAGGTCGTACGGACGCAGCAGCTCGATGACGCGCCGGCCGATCAACGAGGCGGACAGAATGCCCACGGTGCGGCCGTAGTTGCCGACCTCGGGCGAGGTGCGCAGCCAGTCGTCACGGCGGCGCTCGACCCGGTAGTCGCGGGCCCGCTCCAGGGCCCGCTTGCCGGACAGCAGGATCATCGCGACGGTGTACTCCGCGACCGGCAGCGCGTTGGCGGCGGCGGCCGAGGACACCTCGATGCCCCGGTCCCAGCATGCCTCGGTGATGTGCCCGCGGACGGAGCCCGCCGTGTGCACGACAGCGCGCAGCCGGGGCGCCGCCGCCAGCACGGTCTCGTCGAGCGGCGGGCAGCCCCAGCCGGTGACCAGGAGTTCGGCATCCGCGAGCGTGGCGCGGGCCCGGTCGGTGGTGAAGTCGTCGAGGACGGGCAGTGGGGCGAGAGCGCACACCTCGGCGAGTGCGGCCAGGGATCGGGGAGCGAGGACGGCGGCCGCGGCATCCGGCTTCATGGCGACGGCGGCGCGCGGCCGACGGGCTGCGGCGGCGGGGGTGGTGCTGGGCATCTTTCTCCTGGTACGGGAGTGGTCCGGGTGGCCCGGCTACTTGACGGCGCCCGCGGTGAGCCCCGACTTCCAGAACCGCTGGAGCAGTGCGAAGGCGAGGATCAGCGGGAGGACGGCGAGCAGCGAGCCCGTGATCACGACGGGGTAGTACTCGGGGGACACGGTGGCGGAACTGTTCCAGGTGTAGAGCCCCAGACTGACCGGATACAGGTCCTGGTCGGAGAGCATCACCATCGGCAGGAAGAAGTTGTTCCAGATGGCGGTGAGCTGGAAGAGGAAGACAGTGACCAGGCCGGGCCCCAGCATCCGCAGCGCGACCCGGAAGTAGGTGGTCAGCTCGCCGGCGCCGTCCACACGCGCCGCTTCGAGCACCTCGTTCGGCACGTACCCCTGACTGAATATCCGGCCGAGATACACACCGAACGGATTGAAGAGCACCGGGATGAAGACCGACCAGAAGGTGTTCACCAGCCCGGTGCCGGAGGCCATCAGATACAGCGGCAGGGCCAGCACGGTCTGCGGCACCATGACCGCGGCGAGGACCAGGCCGAACAGCTTCTCCTTGTGCGGGAAGCGGTACTTGTCGAAGGCGTAGCCGCAGGCGATGCTCACGAGGGCGCCGAGCGCGGCGCCGAGGACCGCGTACAGCAGGCTGTTCCCGTACCACCGCCCGTACAGTCCGCCGTCCATCGCGAACAGGTCCTTGAGATTCTGCACAAAGGCGAAGTGGTTCAGCGACAGCACATGACTGCCGAACAGGGCGTCCCGGTCCTTCGACGCGGCGAGCACCAGCCACAGCACCGGCAGCAGCGTGTACAGCACCGAGATGCCCACCACGACATTGACGACGGAGCGGCCGAGAAGCCGGGGCCGCAGCGTAACGGCGGTACGGGTGGTGGTGCCCGTCGCGCTCATCGGGCGTCCTCCTCGGGGGCGTTGGCGCGGTTGGTCCAGCGGGTGACGCCGTAGGAGAGGGCGATCGTGCAGACCAGCAGGACGACCGAGGCGGCGGCGGCCAGGCCGTAGTTGTTACGGGTGAAGGCCGCGTCGTAGATGTACATGCTGGGCGAGAACCGCGAGTTGATCATCGGGGTGGACTGGCTGAGCAGCATCGGCTCGGTGAACAGCTGGAGCGCGAAGATCAGGGTGAACATCGCCACCATGACGATGGACGAACGCACCAGCGGCGCCTTGACCTGGAGCGCGGTACGGACCGGTCCGGCGCCGTCGACGACCGAGGCCTCGATGACCTCGTGCGGCACGGCCTGCAGGGCGGCGTAGAAAACCACCATGTTGTAGCCGAGATTGCTCCACAGGGCGATGTTCACGATCGACGGCAGGACGGTGTGCACGCCCAGGAAATCGATGGTGATGTCGGCCTTGCCCAGTAGATCGATCACCGGGCTGAGCCCGGGCGTGTAGAGGTACAGCCAGATGACGGCGGCGATGATGCCGGGCACGGCGTGCGGCAGGAACAGCCCGAGCTGGGCCCAGGAGCGCAGCCGCACCACCCTGGAGTCCAGCAGCAGGGCCAGCGCGAGCGCGGCGATCACCATCACCGGGATGTAGATGACGCAGTACAGGAAGACGGTGGCCAGGCCGCCGAGGAACGTCGGGTCGGTGAGCACGGCCGTATAGCTGCGCAGTCCGACGAAGACCGTGCGCTCCGGGCCGAAGCCGAGCCCCGACTGGTCGTCGCTGAAGAAGCTGAGCCAGACGGCTGTTCCGACGGGGATCAGGAAGACCGTCACGAGAAGGACGAAGAACGGTGTCATCAGGACGCCGCAGGCACCGAGTTCACGGCGCCGGGCAGACCCGCGGGCGGAGCGCGCGGACGCGGCGGCCGACCGGGCGTTCGCCGGGTGCACGGGGGTGATCGAGGGGGTGGAAGCGGGGGCGGTCATGAGTGTCACCTGCCTCTCTGCTGCTGGGACGTGGGAAGTGGCGAACGGGGTCAGCTGCTGCGCTCGGTGGTGGCGAGGCCCAGTGCCTTGAGGTCCGGCATGGTGCCCTGCTGGGCGGCGCGCACCGCGTCGGTCAACGCCCCCTGGCCACCGCTCGCCCGCGCGAAGCCGTCCTGCATCACTTTGCCGGTGGCGGTCATCCGAGGCCCCCAGACCCAGCCGTGCCGGATCTTGTGTGCCTCCTGCTCGAAGACCGTGTAGATGTCCTGGCCGCTGTAGTAACTGCGGTCGAAGGCCTTGCGGCCGACGGCGACGAGACCGGGGGCGGCCGGATACTGGCTGCTGCTGCCGCTGGAGAGCCGGGCGCGCAGTGCGTCCGGGTGCGACACCTGCCACTCGATGAACTCCAGGGCGGCCTCAGGGTGCCGGCTGTCCTTGGTGACCGCGAAAGTGGAGCCGCCGTGGGTGCCGACGGCCGGCTTCGCCGGATCCCACTGGGGGAGCGGGGCCACGGCCCACTGGCCCTTCTGGGCGGGCCGGGCGTTCATCTGGGCCCCGGCGTCCCAGGCGCCGCTGAGCCGGACGAGGATCTGGCCGTTGCTGATCTGGGCGTCGCTCTGCCGGCTGTCCACGGCGTTCATGAAGACCAGGTCCTGGTCGATGAGCCGTTGCCAGTACGACGCGACGCGGCGGGTCGGCTCGTCGGTGAGCGACACGTTCCAGGCGCCGTCCGAGGTGTCGAACCACTGGGCGCCGGCCTGCCAGGCGAGCGCCGCGAACTGCATGGCACCGTCGGTGGCGAAGGTCGCCAGCCGGCGGTCCGGGGCCTTGCGGCGTACGGTCCGGGCCACCTCCTCGAACTCGTCCCAGGTGCGGGGGACTTCGAGGCCGAACTGCTGGAACAGGTCGGTGCGGTAGTGCATCAGCATCGGCTCGACATCCAGCGGCACGCTGAAGACGCGCTTCTCGAACGTGGTCAGTCCCAGCGCCTGCGGCAGCAGCTTGGCGCGCAGTCCGTCGCCGATCAGATCGGTGAGCTCGCGCGCCACCCCGTCGATGGCGAAGCCGGGGACCTGGGGGTACTCGATGGTGGCGACATCCGGGGCGTTCCCCGCCCGGGACGCGTTGCTGAGCTTGGCGTAACCGCCCTGGCCTCCCGTGGGGATCTGCTGGAAGTCGACCTGGACGCGGTCGTGGGTGCGGTTGAACGCGTCCACGACCTCCTGGCTGCCGCGCAGGGCCGACCAGAAGGTGATGTGCGTGGCGCGTTTCGCGCCCTTGCTGCTGATGGTGCTGGTTCTGCTCGCGCTGCCCGACTTTGATGCACCGTCACTGCTGCTGCAGGCGCTGAGCGCGCCCGTCAGCGGCAGGGCGGCGATCGAGGCGAGCACGGATCGACGGCTCTGTCGACCAGGCATGGGTGCCTCCCGCGGCTCCTGATTCGAGACACGGGAATCCTGATCGGCTGATCGGTACGGGTCAATAGATCGCTCAGAAGAAAATTAAAGCGGTCAAACGCTCAGCCCCCGGGAGTGGCGAGCGGCTGCGCCGAACCGCGGATCTTCAAGGTGGGCAGCAACTCCGTCCTGCGCACCGGACCGGTGGCACCGACGGTCCCGGACAGCCGGTACAGCAGCAGCTCGGCCGCCGCCCGCCCGATCTCCGCCTTCGGTGGCGCCACCGCGGTCAGCGGCGTACTGCCCAGCGCGGCGACCACATCGTCGTACGCCACCACAGAGCAGTCCCGCGGCACCTGGACACCGCCCTCCGCCAGCCGCTGCACCAGCATCAGCGCGTCCACATCGCCGTGCAGCACGGCCGCCGTGGCGCCCCGTTCGCGCAGCAGCGCCGCAAGGTCGACCGTCGTGCCGTCGTCGCCGGGATCGGGAGCGGGCGCGGCTTCGGCCGGCGCACCGGGGGTCTGCGGACCGGGGCCGGGTACCGCCGCCGGCGAACTGAGCACGATCGACCAGTCCTCCACCTCCGGCCGGGCCGCCGCGATCCCCGCGAACGCCGTCCGGATGGTGCGCGCCGTCGGACTGTCGTCGCGGGCGGCCAGGACGATACGGCGGTGGCCCAGCGACACCAGATGGTCCACGGCCAGATGCGTCCCGTACCAGTGGTCGGAACAGACGGAGTCCAGGGCGTGCAGTGCACTGCCGGGCCGGGGCCGCCGCTCCATCAGCACGGTCGGCACCCCTACCTCAGCCAGCCAGCCGTAGTCCAGCTCCTCCGAGCGCGCGTTGCGCCACCGGGGGGCGATCAGCAACCCGCGGGCCCCGTCCGCCAGCGCCCGCTCCACCAGTGGCCGTTCGGCGCCCGCCGACTGCGGCGCGATGTGCAGGGCGATCCGCATACCGGACTCCTCCAGCACGGTCCGGGCGCCGTGCAGCGTCTCGTACAGATACGAATGCCGCTCCGGTACGACGAGGGCCACGGCAGCGCCGTCCCCGGCCGGTTCCTCCGTCCGCGCCGCCGGGACCGTGGCGTGTTCCGGCGCGTCGATCACCGGACGGGCCACGCCGTGCCCGCGCCCCAGCTTCCCCACCCGGGTCAGTTCCTCCACGTCCCGCCGGATCGTGACCACCGAGACATCCAGCTCGGCGGCGAGCACGCTGACCTTGACGGCGCCCCGCGACCGCACCACCGACAGGATTCGCTGACGCCTGAGTTCAACCGGCTCCCGCATGCTGTTGGCCCCCTCGCCGTACCGCCGCGCACTGTTCGTTTGAACGCTTCCTGTGAGCGCTTGCGTCGCAGCATAGCGATCACCCACGCGCCGTCCACGGCGTTCACGGGGTCCGGGGCCTGCGGGCGGGGTCCTGCAGGCCGCTCGCATAGGGACGGTGCCGATCGGGGCGGCGGACGGCGACGGCGGCGCTGCCCGCCGCCTTCTGCCCGTGGTTCCCGGCCCGGCGGTCGCCCGGCACACCTCGGGGCCGTTGAGGAACGGCCCCCGAGGTGCATCCGCCGACGACCCTACGGCTGTCCCAGCGACAGTCGGTCGAGGTCGGGCGCGGACTCCTCGTCGTTGTAGATCCTGATCGTGTTGGCGCCCGCGGCGAGCATCACCGAAACGGTGGTTGTCCCCGGGGTGCTGTTCCCGATGCCGCTCACCGCCGCCTCGACCGGCGCTCCGCCGTTGACGCTCACCAGGAACGAACGATCCCCGTTCACCGTGTAGTCGATGAACAGCGTGTACGTGCCGGCCCGGTCCACGGTGACATCCGGGAACCGGACATCAGCAGCCGCGCTGCCCCCGAGGTTGCGCACCTTCTCGCCGCCGGAGCAGGGCGAGCAGCCGGTGAGACCCGCGGTGCCGAGTGTGTTCCGCGAGTCCTCGGCCTCGCGCATCCGTGATCGGCGTGTCCTCATTGTTGTTGGTCAACTGCCAGGACGGCCGCTTTGCCCGGATCTGCTCGCAGAGGTGATGGTTCTCCCAGTACTCGTTGTCGTTGTCGATCCAGAACCGTTCCTAACCAGTGTGCGTAAGTGAGTCGTGGATCCACTGTTGCGTACTGGGCGCATCCCGAACGGTTTTGGATGCACTGGGTTCCCGCTTTCGCTTCCCGTTCGGCGACGGCCCTCCAGGGGGCCGGTCCGTGGTGGGCGGGCGGGATCCCTCACGCCTTCGGGCGCCTGGTCCGGCCTGGACGGTCCGATGCCCCGCACGATCACTCCGGTCGTGTGGGGGCGGTGTCGTCCTTCCCCAAGCTCTCAACTCCGTTCGAGCAGGGGATACCCCATCCCGGATCGGGTGTCCGAGGGCGCGTCGTCCGATCGCGATGCCCGCGGCATCGTGACGGGACAGGGTGCGGCGTGGGGCGGCCAGCGGTTTCTGCCAGTGCTGGGCACCCCACATGCTGGTGTAAGCGGGGTCGACCGCGACGATGCTCAGGCCGTGTTCGGCGGCCATGGACACCAGCCGGGCCTTGAGCTTGCCGGTGGGGATGCCGGAGATGAGCTGCCGGAATCGCTTCTGGCGGCCGTGCTTCTCGCGGGTCCTTTCAGTGGTGAAGTCGAGGTCTTCGATGCCGAGCGCGGCGACACCGACCCGCGCCGCCCAGTTGATCAGACGGGTCAGGGCGTGGCGGATCTGTGCGTCGCGGTGATCGGCGGTGCCGGACAGGTCATAGCCGAAGCGGTGCGGGTCGCCCATGGGGTTGCCGTGCCGGTCGAGCTGGTAGGCGGCGAAGTGGTCGGCGTTGGTGTCGACGCCGATCATGCCCCGGGCGTGGGCGGTCTCCAGCGGGATGGTCTGGATGACGGGGCGTTG
>NZ_JBEXID010000095.1:0-23714 GCF_040608395.1 Streptomyces sp. NPDC005181 | reverse complement strand
CTCAGGACGAGATGGTGCTGCGCGCGGTCGGTGCGCACCAGGGCGCGCTGGCTTCCCGTGATCTCAAGACCCGCTGTGCGGAGGGTCTGGAGCACAGTGCGGACACCTGGGCAGCGCGTAAGCGGGACCTGACGAAGGAGTCGTCGTCGCGGATCGCCGGGGCCATCACCAAGGCCACCCACGATCAGTGGGCGCTGGCGCGCCGTTGCCAGGCGGCGCACATCCGGAAGCTGGCGGCCGGGATCAAGACGTTGCGGCACCGTTTGTCCCTCCCGATCGGGGAGAAGGGCACCAAGCGTGCGGCGGGCGGTTACCGGTCGAAGAACGAGTGGTTCCGCAAGTCCCGCCGCCTCGCGATGCTGGAGGCGCGGCACACTGCGGCTGTCGCCGACTGGCAGGCCGGACGGGTGCGGGTGGTACGGGGCGGTAAACGTCTCCTGAACACCCGCCACCACCTCACCGAGGCCCGGCTCACCGAGGAGCAGTGGCGGGAGCGGTGGGAGGCGGGACGGTTCGTCGCTGCTGATGGTGAGTCGGGGAAGCGGTTCGGGAACGAGACGATCCGCGTCACCCCGGACGGCGAGGTCAGCATCAAACTGCCTGCCCCGCTCGCGCACCTGGCCAACGCCCGACACGGCCGGTACGTCCTCACTGCTCGTATCGCGTTCGCGCACCGGGGCCAGGAGTGGGCCGACCGCATCGAAGCGAACCGGGCCGTCGCCTACCGCATCCACCTCGACGTGGACCGGGGCCGCTGGTACCTCACCGCATCCTGGCAACGCCCCGTCATCCAGACCATCCCGCTGGAGACCGCCCACGCCCGGGGCATGATCGGCGTCGACACCAACGCCGACCACTTCGCCGCCTACCACCTCGACCGGCACGGCAACCCCGTCGGAGACCCGCACCGCTTCGGCTATGACCTGTCCGGCACCGCCGATCACCGCGACGCACAGATCCGCCACGCCCTGACCCGGTTGATCAACTGGGCGGTGCGGGTCGGTGTCGCCGCGCTCGGCATCGAAGACCTCGACTTCACCGCCGAAAAAACCCGGGAGAAGCACGGCCGCCGCAAGCGGTTCAGACAGCTCATCTCCGGCATGCCCACCGGCAAGCTCAAGGCCCGGCTGGTATCGATGGCCGCTGAACAGGGTCTTGCGGTCGTTGCGGTCGATCCCGCCTACACCAGCCTGTGGGGTGCCCGGCACTGGCAGAAACCGCTGGCCACCCCGCACCGCACCCTGTCCCGTCACGATGCCGCGGGCATCGCGATCGGACGACGCGCCCTCGGACACCCGGTCCGGGATGGGGTATCCCCTGCTCGAACGGAGTTGAGAGCTTGGGGAAGGACGGCACCGCCCCCACACGACCGGAGTGATCGTGCGGGGCATCGGACCGTCAAGGCCGGACCAGGCGCCCGGGGGCGTGAGGGAACCCGCCCACCCGCAACGGACCGGCCCCCTGGAGGGCCGTCGCCGAGCGGGAAGCGAAAGCGGGAACCCAGTGCATCCAACGCCGTTCGGGATGCGCCCAGTACGCAGCAGTGGGTCCAAGACTCACTCATGCGCACTGGTTAGGAACGGTGTGATGGTTGACGATGACCCGGTCGTCGGCCGGATCTCCGTACACCATGGCTCCGTGCCGGCCGTTGCCGCCGAGGAAGGCGTCCTCCCAGCGGCCCGCGGGGCGTGGCTCCCACGTGCCGTCGCGGCCCGGGGCGTCGGCCGTCGTACCGGCGGCAGTCACAGGGTTGCGCCGCGTAGTACGGCCACGCCGTAACGGCCCAGCTGCACCGTGCCGTTGACCGTCGCGCCGGTCAGCAGATCCACCTGCGCACCAGGTACCGGTACGGTGACGCTGCCCCGGCCGTGGTGCAGCAGGAACAGCAGATCGCCGCGGCGGACCGCCTCCACACCCTCGGGCAGCCCGGCCAGCACCGGGCCCGCCCCCGCCTCGGCCGCCACCCGGCCGAGCAGAGCGCGCAGCGCCTCCGGTTCGGGCAGCGTCGATACGTAGTACGCGCGGTCGTTGCGCACCACGGCGGGCAGCCCGTCGAGCTCGCCGCCCCGGTACACGGAGACGACCTCCGCACCCGGATCCGCTTCCAGCTCCTCCGACCAGACCGAGGCCCGGAAGCCGTCGCACTCCACCGTGGTGTCCGCGTCGAGCGGCCACCACTCGTGGAGCGTACGGATGCCGCACAGCTCACGCAGCCGCACGTCCATGCCGCCCGGCCTGATCCGGTCGTCCGCGTCGGCGATCCCGCTGAAGAAACCACAGACCAGTGTCCCGCCGCCCCGTACATAGGCGACGAGGTTGTCGATCGCGGTATCCGTCAGCAGATACAGCTGGGGTACGGCCACCATCCGGAACCGGCTCAAGTCGGCCTCCGGACGGGCGAATTCGGTGGCGATGCCGGACTCCCACAGGGCCCGGTGCCAGCTCTGCACGATCTCCGTGTAGTCGAGGAGCCTGGACGGCCGGCCCTCCTGGGCGCCCGCCCACCAGGAGTCCCAGTCGTGCAGGATCGCCACCTCGGCGGGTACCCCCGCACCGCTCACCGCCGCCCCGATCGTGGACAGTTCGGCGCCGAGCTGCTTGACCTCCAGGAACGTGCGGCCGTGCTCGCCCGCGTGCGTGACCATCCCGGAGTGGAACTTCTCCGCGCCCTGGCGGGACTGCCGCCACTGGAAGTAGCAGACGGCATCGGCGCCGCGTGCCACCGACTGGAGCGACCAGAGCCGATTGAGACCGGCCGGCTTGGGGTGATTGACGCCCCGCCAGTTCACCGGCCCCGCCGCCTGTTCCATCAGCATCCACGGTCCGGCGGCCTGGGAACGCGTCATGTCGGCAAGCATCGCGTTGTACTGGGCGCCCTGCGGGTCCTTCGGGTCCGGATAGATGTCGACGGAGACGATGTCCTCCTGCGCCGACCACGCCCAGGCGTCCTGCCCCGACCACAACGGCATGAAGTTGGTGGTCACCGGGATGTGAGGGGTGTGCCGGGCGACGATGTCGCGTTCGGCCACGTAGCACTCCATCAGGGCGTCGGACGTGAACCGCTTGAAGTCCAGCACCTGCGTCGGATTCTTCATGTACTGCGCCTTGCGCGGGGGCAGGATCTGCTCCCAGGTGTCGTAGCGCTGGCTCCAGAAGGCCGTTCCCCAGGCCTCGTTGAGCGCCTCGACGGTGCCGTAGCGGCCGCGCAGCCACCGGCGGAAGTGCGCGGCCGTTTCGTCGCACCAGCAGTGCGTGCAGTACTCGTTGTTGATGTGCCACACGGTCAGCGCCGGATGGCCGGCGTACCGCGCCGCCAGATCCTCGGTGAGGGACGCCGCGTAACGCCGGTAGACCGGCGAACTCGCGCAGAACTGCTGCCGCGATCCGTACCAGACGACCGAGCCGTCCTCGGCGCGCGGCATTGTCTCCGGGTGCTCCGCCCCCATCCACGGGGGCGGAGACGCGGTCGGTGTGGCGAGCACGACCCCGATGCCATGGGTGTGCATCAGATCCATCAGGCGGTCCAGCCAGCCGAATTCCCGTGCGCCTGGACGTGGTTCGATCTTCGCCCAGGAGAACACCCCGAGGGTGACGGAATTGACGCCGGCGTCCTTCATCAGCCGTACGTCGTCCTCCCACACCTCCTCGGGCCATTGCTCGGGGTTGTAGTCGCCGCCGAAGAGGATGCGGCCACGGGCTGCGTCGCGCAGGGACGGCATGGACTTCTCGTTCCTCATTCCGGGTCTGCGTACTGGATGCCGCGGCCGTTGGTGCCCAGGTAGACACGGCCGTGGATGCGGGGGTCGCCGGTGATCACTTCGCCGGTCCAGCCCCACTGGTGGCTGTCGTCGTTGATCCGGACCCAGGTGGCGCCGGCATCGTCCGAGCGCAGCACCGCCACCCCGTCGAAGGTGGCCGAGACCCGTCCGGTCTGGAAGACCGCCGGGTAGGAGGCGCGGGCCCGGCGGCCGGGCTTGCTGGGGCCGGCCGGCGCGGCCGCGCCGAAGCCCAGTGCGTGCGAGGCCTGGCAGCCCGCCACGGCGGTGAACGTCAGTCCGCCGTCCGTGGACCGCAGCAGTCCGTTGTCCTTGGCCGACAGCCACAGGTCACCGCTGCGGCCGGGTGCGGCAGCAAGCTTGAACTGGACGTCACCCAAGGGCAGCCCGGTCGCACCTTGAGTGAAGGTGGCCCCGGAGTCGGTGGAGCGGAAGACCGCCCCGGTGTCCGTGTCGTACACATAGAAGCGCGTCGGGTCGAGCGGATCGGCCAGCGGTGTGCCGCCCTTGGGGAAGGTGGCCACCTCGGTCCAGGTCGCGCCGTTGTCCGTGGAGCGGTGCGCCGGGTACTTTGTGCCGTCCCAGTGGATGAACGACCAGAGCAGAGTCGCCCCGTCCGCCCCGACCGCGACCGGCCCCGGCGCCGCGGCCGCGATCTCCGGCTGGGCGGCGAAGGGCTGCCAGCTGCTGCCGCCGTCCTCGGAGTACGCCCCGGCCGCTCCCGAGCCGGACGGCCAGCCCGTGCGTACGACATAGGACGGTTCGAGCGCGGCCAGTGCCAGACCGGTGGCGGTACCGAAGACCGGGTTCGATGCCATGCCGCGCGACGGGGATGCGGTCAGCGACTCGTGGTACATCACGCCGATGTCGCCCAGCCCGCTGAGCAGTCGAGCACCCCCTGTCGGCGGCGCGATCAGGAACTTCACCGCGGACTCCTCCAGACCGCGGATCTGCGGCGCCCAGTGGACGAGATCGCGGGTCCCGAAAACCGTGGCGCCCGTGCCGAACACGATGTGCTGCGAGTCGTACGGATCGACGGCCAGGGCCTGGATCCACCAGCCGAACTTGGCCGCGTCCCCGCCCCAGCGCAGATACGGCGTCTCCGACACATCGAGGACCGCCGTGTCCTTCAGCGACGTCCAGGTGGCGCCGCCGTCGGTGGACCGGAACAGGGTGTCGATCTGCGCCCACCGGTTGTTGGTGGTGACGACCACCGTGCCGGCCCGACCGGCATCGACGGCGACCCCGCCGTATCCGAAGCCGTCCCCGGAGCCGGAGTCCGGCGCCACCGGAGTGACATCCGTCCAGCTGTCCGTCACCGTGTCGAGGCGGTGCACCGAGCCGTCGGACTGCCCGTTGGGACCGGGCGTGTCCGCGTAAGTGACGTACAAGGCCTGGGTGTTGGTGTCGTATGCCGCCCGGATCGGTACCTTCGACGCCGCGACGCCGCCGGACGGCTGACCGGGCACCGCCTCCCAGCCGCCGGAAGCGCTCGTACGGTAAAGGGGCGTACCGCCGTCGCCCCAGCCCGCGTACACCGCCCGGCCCGCGGCGACGAGGAACATGATGCCCTGACCGTTCGCCGACGGCGTGGCGGGGAAGGAGGCCGACGCCCAGGTGGCACCCCGGTCCGTGGAGCGCAGCAGCCCGTCATGGCGGGTGCCGAGCCAGAGCTGCTCACTGTCGCGCGGGTCGACGAGCAGCCGCTCACCGGCGCCCCGGCCGTCCTCGTTCGCCCCGAGCCGCACCGTCAGATCCGTACGGGCCCAGGTCGCTCCCCGGTCCTCGGACCGCAGCACCGCACCCGGTCCGGCCCACGACTGGGCATACGTGCCGAGCGCGAGGTACAGCCGGTCGGGGTGGGCCCGATCGACGGCCAGGGCCTCGACACCCAGCAGATTCCAGTCGTCCCAGCCCAGCTGGTCGGTGAGCGCGGTCCAGCGGGACGCCGTGTCGTCCCAGCGGTAGGCGCCGCCGATGTCGGTACGGGCATAGGCCAGTCCCTCGACGGACGGGTGGAACAGCAGCCCGGTGACGAAGCCCGTGCCGCCGATCGCCGCCGTGCGCCAGCGGTGGGCCTCGGCTCCCCGCACCCCATGGGGCGCGCGCCGGCTCGCGGCATGGGCGGCGGCGGGCGCCGCGACCGGCAGCGCGGCGGCCGCAGCCGCGACAGCTGCTCCCGCCAGCACGGTGCGACGACTGGGCGTGGGCGCGGACGAAGCGCGCATGGCGAACACCTTCCGGTGGAGGAAAGGAGCGGGAAAGAACCGGGGAAGCGGTGGGGGTCGAAGCGTGTGGTGCGCGTCAGCCCTTCACAGCGCCGGTGAGCATGCCCTTCTGGAAGTGCTTCTGGACGAAAGGCGACAGCACCGTGACCGGGATCAGCGCCAGCACCATGACCGCCATCTGCACGGCGAGACTGTTGATCGCCCCGCTGCTGACCGCCGCGCCCATGGCGCCGGGCGGCACCTGGTGCTGGAGGACGAGCTGACGCAGGATCATCTGGAGCGGGTATTTCTCGCTGTCCTGGATGTAGAGCATCGCGTTGAACCACTGGCTCCAGTAGCCGACCGCGTAGAACAGCGAGATCACGGCGATCACCGCTCGGGACAGCGGCATGACGATCTGCAGCAGGATCCGCCACTCGCCCGCGCCGTCGATCCGCGCCGCGTCGATCAGTTCGGGCGCGGTGTCCATGAAGAAGCCGCGCAGCACCAGGATGTTGAAGACGCTGATCGCGCTGGGCAGGATCATCGACCAGTAGCTGTTGCTCAGTCCGATGCCGGTGACCAGCAGATAGGTGGGGATGAGCCCGGCGCCGAAGAACATCGTCGCCATCAGCGTCATCAGCAGCTTGCTGTGCGCGAAGGAGTCGCGCCGGCTCAGCCCGTACGCGCAGAGCACCGAGATCACCATGCTGAACGCCGTACCGACGACGGTCAGGCCGACGCTGACCAGGGCGGCCCGGGTGACGGCGCCGCCGCTGAGCAGTTCCTTGTACGCGACGAAGGTGACGGTCCTCGGCCAGACGACCAGACCTCCTGCGTTGTTGATCGTCTTCGTGTCGGAGAGGCTGGTGACGACCACCACCCACAGCGGTACGAGCACGATCGCGCAGATCGCGACGAGACCGAAGCCCTTGAAGGCGAGACCTGCCTTGGTGGGCTCCTCCTCCCACACGGGGCGGGGCTCGATCCGCAGTGCGCGCTGGAGCGGTGACTCCTTGGGTGCCGGGGAGGGCTGCTCCGTCCGGCTGTTGTCCTTGTCCGTATCCAGGAGAGTCGTCATTTCTTGGAGTACACCCCCTGCTCGCCCAGCATGTGGGCGACCTTGTTCGCACCCAGCACCATCGCGACGCTGAACAGTCCCTTGAAGATTCCGGCGGCGGCCGCGTAGCCGAAGTCGCCGGTCTTGATGCCCGTCCACCAGATGTAGGTGTCGAGGATTTCGGAGGCGCCCGGACCGACCTGGTCGCGCTGGAGCAGGATCTGTTCGAAGTCGAGGTTGAGCGCACTGCCGACCCGGAGGACCAGCAGCAGCGCGATGACCGGACGCAGCGCGGGCAGCGTGACGTGCCACATGCGGCGCCAGCGCCCGGCACCGTCGACGGCCGCCGCCTCGTACAGATCGGTGTTGACGGCGGCGAGCGCGGCGAGGAAGACGATCACGCCCCAACCGGCGTCCTTCCACACGGCCTGTGCGGTGACCAGGAACTTGAAGAAGCTCGCATTGGTCATCAGGTCGAAGCCCTCATGGCCGTGTTCGCGCAGCCACTGCGCGACCAGGCCGGCCCCGCCGAACATCTGCTGGAAGACCGTGACGACGAGCACCCAGGAGAAGAAGTGCGGCAGATAGACGACGGCCTGCACCCAGGCCCGTACCCGCGCACTCATGATTGTGTTGAGCAGCAGGGCGATGGCGATCGGGATGGGGAAGAAGAGGAGCAGCTGGGTCAGGAAGATGACCAGTGTGTTGATGAGGACTTGCCAGAAACGGTAGTCCTCGAAGATCCGGGTGAAGTTGTCGAAGCCGACGAAGGGGCTGCCGGTGATGCCCAGGTCGTACACGTCGTAGTCCTGGAAGGCCACGATGTTCCCGAGCAGCGGGATGTAGTTGAAGACCAGCAGCAGAGCGATGGCGGGCAGCGTCATCAGGACCAGCGTGCGGTCCCGGCGCAGGCGCAGGCGCCAGGTGATGCCGCCCGCCGCCGGTGGAGTCGTCGCCGCGGCCCGGGGCTTCCTGCTGGTGCCCCCGTCGCCTGCCGTGCTCCTGCTGTCCCCGCTCCTGCTGTGCCCGCTTTCGCCGTCGCCGATCGGGCCCGTCGCCCGGTCGGCCGCGCGGTCCGTTTCGGTCGCAACCGTGGCCCGTGGCTTCACCGTGTGCTCCCCATGTCGTGCTCTCCGCCCTGGCCGCCGGGCGTCCCTGCGCCCGGCGGCCGTCTCGCTGTCGTGCGTACGGGTCCGTGTCCGCCGTACGCGTCAGTTGCCGGAGCCGTTCTTCTCGAGAATGTCCTGGTACCAGGCGCGCAGCTTGTCGCCGCCGCTGTTCTTCCACGTCGTCACCGCGGCGTCGACGTCGCTGACCTTCTTGCGGCCGCGCCGGATGTCCTTCTGCAGGTCGTCGAAGGGCGTGTACAGGGAGGCGTACCGCTGCGGCTCGACGATCTGCATGCCGAAGAAGAGCGGCTTCTTGATGTTCGGGGCCTGCCGGGCCATCCAGCCGGCGTAGTCCTTCACCAGCTGCGGCTCGTCCGGGAAGGCGATGGTGTGCGGGGGTGAGGCGAGGAACAGGAAGGTGGCGGGCTGGGCCTCCTGGATGCCCTGCGGGGTGAAGGTCGGCACCCCGTCCTTGATCGCGTAGTGGGTGTCCTGCACGCCGTAGTTGGTGAGCATGAACTCCTTGGTGCCGTACGGCGCCGCGGCGAAGTCGGCGATACCGAGGAACTCCTCGATCTTCGCCTTCGGCAGCTCCTTGCTGAGGAAGGTGAAGATGCCGGCCGGGTCGTCCTGCCACAGGACCGGCTTTCCGCCGTCCTGGTCGAAGAAGTCCAGCGCCTGCATGTCGAACTTCGGGTTGGCGGTGGCCTGCTCGGTGACCATGCCCTTCCAGCCGCCGGTGCCGTCGTTGTACATCAGGACGCGTCCGCCGGTGAAGCGGATCTTGGAGTCGGCGTCCTTGCCTGCCTCGGCGTCCGGGTGGACGTAACCACCGTCGTGGAGCTTGCGGGCGAAGGCGAGCGCCTCGCGGTACTCCTGCGTCTCGATCTTGTGGACGAGCTTGCCGTTCTCCAGCTTCCAGTAGTGCGGGGCGTCCGGCAGCAGCCCGAAGATCTTCTGGATGCAGGTCCACAGGTCGTCGAAGGCCCAGACCTTCTTCTTCGCGTCCGTGTACTCCTTGCCGAAGGCCAGCAGGTCGGCGGCGCTGCCCGGGACGGCTCCGGAGCCGATCAGGTCCTTGCGGTAGAAGATCGCATTGCCGATGACGGGCGACGGCATGGGCAGACCGCGGAGCTTGCCGCCGAAGACGGAGTACTGCCAGGCGCCGGTCGGGATGTTCGCCAGGTTCGGGTACTTCTTGATCGCGTCACCGGCCAGGTACGGGCTCAGGTCGGCGAACTTGGCGGTGATCGCGTTGCGGATCTGGCCCTGCATGTTCCAGCCGGGGATGGTCACGACGTCCGGGATGTCGGAGCCGGCGAGGACCGCGCCGATCTTGTCCTGGTACGTGTTGCCGTCCTGCGGGTCGAAGTTCAGCGTCGCGCCGACCGCCTTGTTCACGGCCGTGTAGTACGGGTTGTTCTTCTTCGGGACAGTGCCCCACAGCGGAGTCATGATCCGGAACGCGGAACCCTTGCCCGGTGCGGACTTCACCGAGGTGACCAGCGGGTCGGGCAGCTCGGTGAAACCGGGGCTCGAACCGTTGACGCTCGCCACGTCCGGCTGGACCAGGTTCGACGGGACGTAGTTCGGCAGGATCTTCGTGAGCGCCTTGCCCGTCGTCGTACCTTCCTTGCTCCCGGAACCGGAACCGCCGCCGCAGGCGGCGAGCAGCGGCACCCCGCCGGCCACGGCGACCGCGGCCACAGCGCTCGAAGCGAGGAAGCTCCGTCGGCTCGGGGCGGTGGAGGCGGGGGAGGAATTCGGCGTCATTGCGTCAACCCTTCGAGGCGCACCAGGACGACACACGGCGGGCGACCGCCGTTCGGCTCCTGTGTCTGAGGTGGGGCGTTATTGGCTGAGCCGGATGGGCCGGTGGAACCGGACGGACCGGTGCAACCGGCTGAACCGGCCGACGTGAAGCGGTTCAACAAGGAGGTGACACGGTGGCAGAACGTGTCACCGTCCCAGGAGATCAAGGAAGTTGCGGGCGCCGGGCGCCCTCATCGAAGTTCTGTCGAAGCGCTTCGATGTTGCAGCGAGATTAAGTGAAGGGTCCCGGAGGCACAAGAGTTCGTTTCCAGATTCCTCCGACGTGTTTCCCAACCGTTTCCCGGCGCGATCGAGCCCGGTTGATCGTGAATGGCGAGGGTGCACCCTTGACACCCGCAGGGTTCGACGCCGAGCATCGAAGCGCTTCGAAGGATCTTCCGATGCCTGGACGAATCCTCCGTGGCCTCGGACCTCGCAAAACCTCCCACCTCTCCAAGGGGATCCGCACGTGACGGAACAACCGCAGCCCTTCCGCGACCCGCAACTGCCCTTCGCCCGGCGCATCGACGATCTGCTTCAGCGGCTCACTCTCGACGAGCGGATCGCGATGCTGCACCAGTTCGCGCCCGCGGTGGACCGGCTCGGGATCGGCGCCTTCCGCACCGGTCAGGAGGGACTGCACGGCGTGGCCTGGATGGGCCCCGCGACCGTCTTCCCCCAGGCCGTCGGGCTGGGCGCCACCTGGAACGACGACCTGGTGCGCCGGGTCGGCGAGGCAGTCGGCAACGAGGTCCGGGCCAAGCGGGCCAAGGACGACCGGGTCGGCCTCAACGTCTGGGCCCCCACCGTGAATCTGCTGCGCCATCCGCTGTGGGGGCGCGGCGAGGAGGGGTACGCGGAGGACGCCGCCCTGACCTCCGCCATTGCCGTCGCATACACCCGGGGACTGCGCGGCGACCACCCGCGCTACTGGCGCACCGCCCCGGTACTGAAGCACTGGCTCGCCCACAACAACGAGACCGACCGGGACATCTCCTCCTCGTCGGTCCGCCCGAGGGTGCTGCACGAGTACGACCTCCGGGCGTTCCGTGACGCCGTGCGTGCGGGTGCGGTGGCCGGCGTCATGCCCGCCTACAACCTGGTCAACGGGCGGCCCAACCATGTCTCGCCGCTCCTGTCCCAGCAGCTGAGGGGCTGGACCGGGCAGTCGCTCGTGGTCTGCTCCGACGCCGGGGCGCCGTCCAACCTGGTTGACTCCGAGCACTACTTCGACAGCCACGAAGAGGCCACGGCCGCCGCGCTGAAGGCCGGAGTCGACAGCTTCACCGACCACGGCCAGGACTCCACCGTCATGACTGGCCGCATCCGCCGCGCACTGGAGCAGGGCCTCCTCGACGAGACCGACATCGACACCGCCGTCCGCCGCCTGCTCGAACTGCGCTACTCGCTGGGCGAGTTCGACCCCGAGCTCGACCCGTACGCGGGCACCACCGACTTCGACACGGCCGAGCACCGGGCGCTCGCCCAGGAGGCCGCCGAACAGTCCGTCGTCCTGCTGAAGAACGACGGACTGCTGCCGCTCGACCCTGGGGCGCCCGGGACGATCGCGGTCGTCGGCCTGCTCGCCGACGCCTGCAAGCTCGACTGGTACAGCGGCACGCTGATCCACCGGTCCACCCCGCTCGACGGGCTGCGGGCCCGGTTCGGCGCGGACCGGATCACCTTCGCGGAGGGCGCCGACCTGGTCCGCCTGAAGTGCGCGGCGGGCTGGCTGCGGATCCCCGATGCCGACGACAGCACCGGCACCGGCCGCGGTGCGGAAGGCGCCCTCGACCCGGCACTCCTCGCCGGCCGCACCGACCTTCCCCCGCTGACGTGCGGGGACACCCCCTCCGAGCTGGCGCTCGTCAACTGGGGCAACGGTGTGCTCACCCTGCGGGACCCGGACGGCCGCTATCTGTCGGTCGCCGAGGACGGTTACGTGCGCGCGTCCGCGGACGAACCCGGCGGCTGAATCGTCCAGGAGACATTCCGCTGGGAGGAGGTGGAAGGTCACGCCGGGGGGAACCGCCTTGTGCACATCGGAACGGGTGGGTACGTCTCCGTTGCCGCCGACGGCGTAAAGGTTGCCGCGGTGGACGAAAAAATTTCCGGCCCCGCCGGAACGGGCGCCACCGTCTTCGAGATCGAGGTCGTCGAGCGCGGCGAGGACGCCGTAGCCCGTGCGGCCACCGCAGCCGACACCGTGATCGTCGTCGTCGGCAACGACCCGCACATCAACGGCCGCGAGACCGAGGACCGCACCACCCTCGACCTGCCCGCCCACCAGGAACGCCTGTGGCGCGCCGCGCACGCCGCGAACCCGCGCACCGTTCTGGCGGTCACCTCCGCCTACCCGTACGCGCTCACCGACGCCGCGGCCGTACTCCCCGCCCTGCTCTGGACCGCGCACGGCGGCCAGGCGGCCGGGACCGCGCTCGCCCGGATCCTGTCCGGCGACGTCTCCCCGGCGGGCCGGCTCCCGCAGACCTGGTACACCTCCGACGCGGAGCTGCCCGGCCTGCTCGACTACGACATCATCGGTTCACGGCAGACGTATCTCTACTACGAGGGCACGCCGCTCTACCCGTTCGGCCACGGACTGTCGTACACCGCGTTCACCTACTCCGGGCTGGCGGCCGAGCACGACGGCGACCTGCTGCGGGTGTCGGTGACCGTCACCAACACGGGCACCGTCGCCGCCGACGAGGTCGCCCAGCTCTACGTACGAGCCCTGGCGCCGTCCGTCGTCCGGCCCCTGCGTCAGCTCGTCGGCCATCGGCGACTGCACCTCGCGCCGGGCGCCGGGCAGCGCATCGACTTGGCGGTCCCGGTCACCGAACTCGGCCACTGGGACGTGGCGCACAGCCGCTGGACCGTCGAACCCGGGGCGTACGAAGTCCGGGCCGGAGCCTCCGCCGCGGACATCAGGCTCACCGCCGTCGTCACAGTCGACGGCGAACCGTCCGGCCCCCGCCCCGTCCTGCTCCGCGGCCTCGAAGCGGCGGACTACGACGAGCAGCTCGCCACCGAGATCGTCGACCGCACGAAGACGGACGGCGACGCCGTCACCGCCACCGCCCCCGGCAACGAACTTCTGTTCCGCCGCTGCGACTTCGCGGCCGGAACCCGAACCGTCGCCGTGTCCGCGGCGGGGGAGGGCTCCGTGGAGATCACGGTCGACGGCCGCACGACAGCCATCGACATCCCCGCCACCGACGGCCCCTACGACTACCGCAGCCACGAGACGCCGCTGAGCGCCTCCGGCGTCCGGGACGTGCGGGTAGCGCTGCGGGGCTCGGTGCGGCTGGCCCGCATCGCATTCACGGGAGCCACCGAGTGACCCCGCCCAACCCATGTCCTGGCCTTCACCTCCCTCCAGTTGCCCCCGGCAAGGAATCCTCATGAAGTTCACCGACGGCTTCTGGCTCATGCGAGAGGGCGTCCGCGCCTGCTACGCGACCGAGATCCGCGGCCTTCGGGTCGACGCCGACCAGTTCACCGCCTACGCCTCGGTCAAGCACGTCCACCAGCGCGGCGACACCCTCAACACCCCGCTCATCACCGTCGACTGCTTCTCCCCGGCCGAAGGGATCATCGGCGTACGCACCACCCATCACGCCGGCAAGGTCAACCATGGACCGGACTTCGAGTTCCCCGGACTCGACACCGCTGCTGCCGCCGCCCGCACCCGCCGGGACGGCGCGGTCACCGAACTGACCAGCGGCCCGCTGACGTTGCGGATGGACGGCGACGGACCGTGGGGCATGACGTTCCTCGACGCCGAGGGCCGCCGCCTGACGGGTGTGGACAGCAAGGGCACCGCCTTCGCCACCACCCCTGACGGTGCACACCACATGATCGCCCAACTCGCTCTGGACGTCGGGGAGAACGTCTACGGACTCGGCGAGCGCTTCACCCCGTACGTCAAGAACGGCCAGACCGTCGACATCTGGCAGGCGGACGGCGGCACCAGCAGCGACCAGGCCTACAAGAACATCCCGTTCTACCTCTCCTCGCGCGGCTACGGCGTCTTCGTCAACCACCCCGGCAAGGTGTCCTTCGAGATCGGCTCCGAGTCGGTCGGCCAGGTGCAGTTCAGCGTCGAGGACCAGTCGCTGGAGTACTACATCGTCGCCGGCCCGACGCCGAAGGACATCCTCGCCCGCTACACCGCCCTCACCGGCCGGCCCGCGCTGCCCCCGGCCTGGTCGTTCGGCCTCTGGCTGACCACCTCTTTCTGCACGTCGTACGACGAGGAGACCGTCACCTCGTTCGTCGACGGCATGGCGGAGCGGGACATCCCGCTGTCGGTCTTCCACTTCGACTGCTTCTGGATGCGCGAATACCAGTGGTCGGACTTCCAGTGGGACCCGGACGTCTTCCCCGACCCGGTGGGCATGCTGGCCAGGCTCAAGGAGCGCGGCCTGCGCATCAGCATGTGGATCAACCCGTACATCGCCCAGAAGTCACCGCTCTTCGCGGAGGGCGCCGAGCACGGCTATCTGGTGCGCCGTCCCGGCGGCGACATCTGGCAGTGGGACCTGTGGCAGCCCGGCATGGCGCTCGTCGACTTCACCAACCCGGCCGCCCGCGAGTGGTACAACGCCAAACTGCGGGTCCTCCTCGATCAGGGCGTCGACTGTTTCAAGACGGACTTCGGCGAGCGGGTGCCGACGGATGTCGTCTGGCACGACGGCTCCGACCCGGAGCGGATGCACAACTACTACGCGCAGATCTACAACCGCACCGTCTTCGAACTGCTGGAGAAGGAGCGTGGGCACGGCGAAGCGGTACTCTTCGCCCGTTCGGCGACGGCGGGCGGCCAGCAGTTCCCGGTCCACTGGGGCGGCGACTGCTTCGCCTCGTTCACCGCGATGGCGGAGTCGCTGCGCGGTGGTCTCTCCCTGTCGTTGTCCGGTTTCGGCTTCTGGAGCCATGACATCGGCGGCTTCGAGGGCACGCCCGACCCCGCGGTCTTCAAGCGGTGGCTCGCCTTCGGCCTGCTCTCCTCGCACAGCCGACTGCACGGCAACGTGTCGTACCGCGTGCCGTGGGCGTTCGGCGACGAGGCCGTGGACGTGACCCGGAAGTTCACCCTCCTCAAGCACCGCCTCATGCCGTACCTGTACGGGGTGGCGGCCGAGGCCCACCGCACGGGCATCCCGATGATGCGCCCGATGCTGCTGGAGTTCCCCGCCGACCCGACCACCCGGATGCTGGACCGCCAGTACATGCTCGGCCCGGACCTGCTGGTGGCCCCCGTCTTCACGGAGGACGGCCAGGTCGAGTACTACGTCCCCGAGGGCACCTGGACCCACCTCCTGACCGGCGAAACGGTCACCGGACCGGTCTGGCGCCACGAGACGCACGGCTTCGACAGCCTCCCCCTCCTGGTCCGCCCCGGCGCGGTACTCCCGTGGGGCGCGGACGACCGGCGCCCGGACGGCGACTGGCTCGAAGGACTGACGCTGCGGGCGTTCGGCCCGGCGCCCTCGACGACCGAGACGGTGGTCACGGTGGTGGACCTGACGGGCGCCGCCGCGGCCGCCTTCCGGGTCGCACGCGACAGCGCCTCGGGCTCGACACGGGTCACGGCCGACGGGACGGACCGTCCGTACCGCGTGATCGTGGAGGAGACCGGGGCGACGGGGCAGGGAGCGGGGACGGTGGAGGTGGCGGCGATCTGAGGGGCTGCGCCGGCACCCGCACGGATGTGCCCTCACCCCGCACTACGGCGGTGAGGGCGCACCGCCCCTAGCCCAGGGCGTCCGCCAGCGCCGAGGAGGCGGCCGCCGCCGACCTGTGCCAGAACGTGGTGATCGGCTCCCAGACGTGGATCCCGTGCGGCAGGCCCACGGCGGCCGCGCCGAAGGTGACCCCGTAGTGCGAGGGATCGGCCGCCACACTCAGGGTGCCGACGACATGCCCCTCGGTACTGGCCGGGTCCGCAGTGCGGAGGGCGGCGTACGCCCGCTCGCCGCGGGAGAGGGTGTACGGGCCGCTCTCGCCGGGCGGCACGGTCTGGGCGGAGCCGTCGAGCCCGGCAAAGGTGATCGTCGGGATCCTGTCCACGACACAGCTGCGCCCGCCGTGGTTGGTGACGCTGATGCGCACCACGTTCTGCCCGCCACCGGGCGCGGCCTTCACGCTGAGGACCTTCTCCTGACACGTACCGAGCCGGGCGACCTCTGCGGAGTGCGCGGTGCCGACCGTGGCCGAAGCGCCGGTGGCGGCCAGCACCACGGCCGTCGCCGCGGCGGCCGGGACGGCGATTGCGGAGGTCAGAGTGGGGCGGAGACGCATGGTGTAGCTCCCGGTTGCTCGGCGGCCTGAGATCGCGGCAGGGGTGGCCGGTGTCCCCGCGAAGGTCTGGTGCGCACGGACCAGATCAGTATCTGCCGTCCGGTTGCGACCTGCCCGCTGTGAGGGCTGCGAACCCTCGAAGGGAGCAGCCCGGGGGCAGGCAGGCTCGGCCCGCACCCGCAGGCCGAGCCTGCAAGCCGAGCCCGCTATCCGCACCCGCGCACGCGCGCAGGCCGGCCCCTGCGTTGCGCGAACCGGCCGATGCACCGTGATCACGGCCCGTCGAAAAGGGCGTGGCAGGTTCGAGACGGTGCCCGTACCGTCACCCGGTGTGCTTCTGTGCCATGACTTCCTGCACAGTGCACCAGGCGTGCGTGCCGTGCCCGAAGTGCGCCCGCCCACTCGTACGCGCCGGCGACGCGCCCGGTGGCGCAGCGTCGCGCGGACGGTTCGTCACCGAGTGAACCGCGGCAGCCACTTCGCCTGGTAGTCGGGGTGCCCGGCGTCCTCCGCGGCCATCTGCCGTACGACGAAGCCCAGTCCCACCGCGCGGCCGGAGGCGAAGTCGTGGCGGGGGCGGTCGGCGTCCAGGGCGGCGACCTCTTCGTACTCGTCCAACAGGACCCTGCTCGTCTCGATGCGGCGGAGGGTGCGCGCGGGATCCTGCAGGGCGATGTGATCGTCGTAACCATGTGTCCGGAGGCTGAACGCGATGGCGCCGGTCCGGTCATGGACCTCGCCCGGCGTCTCGGCCGGGCACCGCCAACTCTCGCCGCCGGCCGCTCGCGCGCCCAGTTCCTCCTCGGCCAGGCGCGCCCGTACAAAGGCCACCATCTCGGAGTTGTCAGTCATCGGGTTCCGCATCCTCCGCCGTCCGGTGCGGCCCCGCGCCGGCGTGCTCACTCGCCGGGTCCGGGGCCGGACTTACTTGTTCAGCACGAGGATGCCGTACGGCGGAAGGCGACTGCACATCGCGCCCGCGACCGTTCCGCCATACGGACACGCTCCTGCGGCGGACTACCGCGCCCGTACCGTCGCCCGCACTTCCCGGTCCGGCTGGAGTGTCAGCGTGGGTACGGGGTTGACGTCGCCCGGGGCCACCTCCAGTTCGAACCGGCGCGCCAGCACCGCCAGGATCAACACCGCCTCGACCATCGCGAACCGCGTACCGAGGCAGACGCGGGGGCCGCCGCCGAACGGGAACCAGGCGTACTCCGCGATGTCGTCGCCGCTCTCGGCGTCCCAGCGTTCCGGACGGAACTCCTCCGGCTCCGGGAACCACCGCTCGTCGCGGTGCGTCGCCCACTGGCTCGTCCACACCCTGGTGCCCTTCGGCATGTCCACACCGCCGATCCGCGCCCCCTCCTTGGCCACCCCGGTCACCAGCCAGATCGTCGGGTACAGCCGCAGCGTCTCCTTGACCACGGCCTGGGTGTACGTCAGCCGCGCGTAGTCGTCGAACTCCGGCTCCCGGTCGCCGAGCACCCTGTCCAGCTCCTCGGTGAGCGCGGCGCGCGCCTGCGGATTGCGGGACAGCAGGTACCACGCCCAGACCAGTGTGGAGCTGGTGGTCTCGTGCCCGCCGATGTACAGGGTGACGGTCTCGTCGCGGATCTCCTCGTCCGTGAGCTGCGCGCCGTTCTCGTCCACCGCGGTCAGCAGCCGGCTCAGCAGGTCGGGGCGCTCGCCGTCCCCGTCGCGGTGCCGGGCGACGACCCGGCCCACCTCGGCGTCGATGACCGCGGCGGCCTTCTTGATCCTGGCCCGGCCCGGCGTCGGCACCCAGTCGGGGAGCAGCGCGCCGATGCCGCTGAACTCCTTGCCGATCTCCTGCTGGGCGACATCCATGGCCCGGCCCATTGCCTCGGCGTCCGCCGGGGTGTCCACCCCGAAGATGGTGCGGACGGCGATCTTCTGCGTCAGCGCGGCCATCTCGCGCTTGATGTCGATGCGTTCACCGCCGGACCAGGTGTCCGCCAGTTCCACCGTGCTGCCCGCCATCGTCGCCGCGTACGACCGCACCTGCTTCGGCCGTACGGACGGCTGCACCAGCGACCGCTTCCGCCGCCATTCCGGACCGCGCGCCACCACCACACCGTTGCCCATCACGGTCCGGAACGCGATGCCCAGCGCCGGCTGGTCGAAGGTGCGCTCCGTCTCGGTGAGAAGTTCGCCTATGCACTCCGGATCGGCTATGAACACACAGGGGTGGGGGCCGAAGCGCCAGCTGACCATGTCCCCGTACCCGCGCAGCCGCTCGAAGAACGCCAGTGGATTCTTCCCGAACTGCGGCAGATTACCGAGAAACGGCAGCCCCTTGGGGCCCGGTACGGGCACGTGGCCGCGCGACTCGGCATCGACGGCCGGGCCGGTCTCCGTGGACATGAAAGGTCTCCGCTCCCTGGTGGCGTACCCGGATCCGGTACGCGGCGACATGGTCGGACTCCACGCGCGGCCGACGGGCCGGATGACCCATCTGCCTTGCGGAGTACGTGAGTTGTCGAGGGTATCCGTGCCGCGTTACGGGAGTGTGGTCGGGCGTGCCGTGCTCGTCCTTGCGCCGGGACGCCCGACGCGGACTTCGCCGGCTGTCGTCCGGCGCGCATGATGAGGAGCGTCCCGCCCGAGCCGGCCTCCGGAGCATGTGATGGCGTCGCGCAGTCTTCCGAAGGCGTACCTCGACCCCACGTTCCGCGCCCATCTCCTCGGTGGATTCCGTCATGTCGGCGCCTGTCGCGCCACGGCGCCCCCGCCCCGGAAATGAGGGGCGGGGGCGCCGTGGAGGAGGCCGGAGTGCGGCCGAAGGGCGGTCAGACGCCCGGCGGGACCCGGGACGGGCGGCCGTTGCCGCGGGTCAGGGAGTAGCCGAACACGGCCGCGAGCGCACCGAGTACGCCACCGGCGACGGTCCAGATCCAGCGGTCGGTCCACCAGCCGGAGGCCCAGTCGTCGTCCGGCTCGCTGCCGAGCGACACCCGGGTCGTGGACTCGTCGCCCGCGGAAGCGTCGTCCGACGTCTGCCGCACGGAGGACGCCCCGGGCACCAGCGGCTCGCTCAGCGCGCCGTCGACGTCGTGGGCGCCACCCTTGTCGGCCGCCGTCACCTCGACCTCGGTCCGCACCGGCTGGCCGAGGTCGGCCGACGGCAGATCGACGACCGTGAGGCGTACGTAGTAGCTGCCCGGCAGCGGGTCGTCGGCCCACGGCTCGGACCAGGCACGGACGGTCCGCAGGACGCAGGAGAGTTCGACCGTCGATGCGTCCGCGGCCGCCTTCCCGGTCTGGTGGCCGTACATGCATGCCTGCCGGCGCCGCAGCCCGTCGTACACATCGATCTGCCAGGTCGACACACCGTGCCGGGTGGCGCTCTCGGGCAGGGTGACCGTCGCCTTGACGGTGGCCCGCTGGCCCGCGTCGGCCGGGAACACCCAGTACAGGTAGTCACCCGTGGACGCCCCGGCGGTGGCGCGCTGGTTCTGCTGGATCGCCGTGGCGGTACGGAACGTGGTGCCCGCCTCGGTGGGACCCGTACTGCCGTCGGACGCGCCCGTGCTCGGGCTCGCCGACGGGTCGTCGGCCGCGGCCGCCCCCGCCGATGTCAGCAGGGCGAACCCGGCCAGCAGCGCACCCGCGAGTACTCGTCTTGTACGCACCATCAGTTGGTCCTCCATACGGCGATGCGCCAGCGCGAGATCCAGCCGAAGAGCAGACCCGCGATCAGTCCGGTGAGGACGAGTACGCCCAGCAGCCACCAGCCGCGGCCGAGACCGAACGCGGCGGCATCGGCCGCGTCGTCCGGCGCGTCCACCACGTCGACGGTCAGCTCGACCGGCATGCCCGGCGAGGTCTTCACGGAGGCGGGGGCCGAGAAGGAGTTGCTGAGCTGGAGGCAGACGGTCTCCGCGGCCGGCTGATTCTCGCCGTCCGTGTCGTCCTGCTCGGGCTTGGGGTAGCGCAGACCGGACGAGATCGCGTCGGTGCGACCGGTGCCGGACTCCGAGCCTCTGACGATCTCGCGGCCGTGCACGGTGACGGCACGCAGCAGCACGCCGTAGTCGTTGTTGACGGCGCGGTCCGCCGACACGCTCAC
This sequence comes from Streptomyces sp. NPDC005181, assembly GCF_040608395.1. Lineage (NCBI taxonomy): Bacteria > Bacillati > Actinomycetota > Actinomycetes > Kitasatosporales > Streptomycetaceae > Streptomyces > Streptomyces sp. NPDC005181. Next base: position 3,354 of record NZ_JBEXID010000095.1, on the reverse strand, counting down.
CGAGGCGCGCAGCTCCTGACCCGGCAGCACATCCACCCGGTACCAGCGGTGTTCGCCGAGCTTCTCGCGGTCGGTGTAGAGACCGGCCTTGAGCTGCGGGGCGGCGGAGCAGGTGTCCGCGCCCTCGGTCGCCACCGGGGTGACGACGGGCTCGGCCGCCCGGTCCACCAACTGGGTGACACGGTCGGAGAGTTCATCGGTGTGCTGGACGGCCGTGTACGTCCCGCCGGTCGCCTCGGCGATGCAGGTGAGCTGCTGGCGGATCTTCGCGTTCGGCACCAGGCCCAGTGTGTCGATGACGAGGTGGATGCCGCGGGCCGCGATGTCGCGTGCCACCTCGCACGGGTCGAGCGGGCCGCAGGTGTCCTCGCCGTCGCTGATCAGCACGATCCGGCGGGTGGAGTCGCCGCCTTCGAGGTCGTCGGCTGCGCCCAGCAGGGCGGGGCCGATCGGGGTCCAGCCGGTGGGAGCCAAGGTCGCGACCGCGGTCTTCGCCTCGGTGCGGTCGAGCGGGCCGACCGGGTAGAGCTGCTTGGTGTCCTTGCAGCCGACCTTCCGGTCGTCGCCCGGATAGTCGGCGCCGAGGGTCCGGATACCGAGCTGCACCTGCTCGGGCACCGCGTCCAGGACCTCGTTGAACGCCTGCTTCGCCGCGCTCATCCGGGACTGGCCGTCGATGTCACGGGCCCGCATGGAACCGCTGACGTCGAGGACCAGCTCGACCTTGGGGGAGGCTTTGGCGGGGGCTTCATCGGCCGCGGCGGGGAGTGCCGTGCCGAGCCCGGCGGTCAGGGTGGCAAGCAGGATGCCCACCCCGACCGTCAGCCTTCTTCTTATGATCATCGCCGGATACTAGTGAAGATCACACGGCATCCCCAAACCGGCAATCGAGCCCGTCCGGCGATTGCGGGCAAAAGCGCCGCCGAGGGCTGCGCAAACCCGGCGAACGCGCGCGGGCGCCCCGCTACTTGCCCCCGCCCAGCAGCGGCTCCGCGGCCCGCTCCAGGACCGAGCCGACCCGCTGCCAGGTCTCCAGGTCCCTTTCGACGGGCGGCAGTTGGATGTCCTCACCGGTGTCCCAGGCGGTGGCGATCGCGACCGGGTCCTGTCCGGTGGCTGCCGCCTGGGCGAGTGCGGCCGCGCCCAGCGCCACCAGTTCGCCGCTGCCGGGCACGATGACGGGCCGTCCGGAGAGCCGTCGTACCGTCTCCACCCAGGTGTGCCCCTGCGCGCCGCCGCCGATCAGGCGCAGCGGCCGGGCGGCGACCTCGGGGTCGGCCGGGTCGAGCCCGCAGGCCCGCAGCAGTTCGTCGAGAGCGCGCAGCACGGTGACGACCGCGCCTTCGTAGGCGGCGCCGAGGAGTTGCTGCGGGGTGGTGTCGTGCCGGAGCCCGGTGAGCAGGCCGGAGGCCATGGGCAGATCGGGGGTGCGTTCGCCGTCGAGATAGGGGAGGAGAACCGCCTCACCGCCGGGTGCCGCGTCGTTGCGGTCCAGGCCGAGCAGGGCGGCGACCTTGTCCACGGCGAGCGTGCAGTTGAGCGTGCAGGCCAGCGGGAGGTACGTACCGTCGGCCGCGGCGAAGCCGGAGAGCGCCGCCGATGCGGGCCGGGTCCCGGAGGCGGCGAAGACCGTGCCCGAGGTGCCGAGGCTGAGTACGGGGTGGTCCAGCAGTCCGGCGCCGCCGAGACCGAGGCCGACCGCGGCGCTCATGTTGTCCCCGGTGCCCGCCGCCACGGCGATCCCGGCCGGCAGGCCCAGCGTCTGTGCCGCTTCGGCGGTCAGCGAACCGGCCCGGGCCGCTCCGGTCGTGGCCACCTCGGGCAGCAACGCGGCGTCGAGGCCGAGCAGTTCGAGAAGCTCGGGGTCGTACGCACCGGTGGCGGTGGAGTACCAGCAGGTGCCCGACGCGTCGCCGGGGTCGGTGACGGCCACGCCCGTCAGCCGTTCGGTGAGGAAGTCGTGCGGGAGGCGGATCGCCGCGGTCGCGGCGGCGGTCTCCGGCTCGTTCTCGCGCAGCCACTGCCACTTCGACGCGGTCATGGAGGCCACCGGAACCGATCCGGTGCGGGCCGTCCAGGCGGCCGCACCGCCCAGTGCGGCGGTGAGGGCGGCGGCCTGCGGGGCGGAGCGGGTGTCGTTCCACAGCAGGGCGGGGCGCAGCGGGCGGCCCGCACGGTCCAGGACGACCAGGCCGTGCTGCTGACCGGCCACCGCGATGCCGGTGACATCCGCGGCGGGTACGCCGGACTCCTTGAGTCCGGCGGCGACGGCGGCGCGCAGCGCCTGCCACCACACCTCGGGGTCGGTCTCGCGGGCCCCTGCCTCGCCCGTGACGACATGCGGGGCACGTCCGACGGCGAGCAGCCGGCCGGTTGCGGCGTCGACGAAGGCCGCCTTGGTGGACTGGGTGGAGCTGTCCACGCCGATGACGACGGTACGCGGCGGCATGGGTTACCTCATTCTCGCGGTGCGGGTGTGCGGGTGTGGATGTACTGGTGTGCGGGTGTGGATGTACTGGTGTGCTGGTGGCACGGGTGCGAACGATTTGATCGTGCTGAAAACAAATTACGCGATCGCGTCCGTCCGGGCCAGGGCCGCTCCTCGATTCCCGGAGGTGAGGGGTGACGAGGGGTTACGGCGCCGAGGGGTGCCGTGCAAGATTAATCATGACGCTGAACAAATAGGGGTTCGACGACCTCGACCGGTTGCGGACCCGACTGCACCGAAGGTGGTCAGACGATGACGGAACGCTTCACGCCCACCCCGGGAGACCGATTCACCTTCGGTCTGTGGACGGTGGGCTGGCAGGGACGCGACCCGTTCGGTGACGCGACCCGCGCGGCGCTCGACCCGGTCGAGTCCGTCCAGCGGCTCGCCGAGCTCGGCGCGTACGGTGTGACCTTCCATGACGACGACCTGATCCCGTTCGGTTCCACGGACACCCAGCGCGAGGGCCTCGTGAAGCGGTTCCGGCAGGCGCTGGACGCGGCCGGTCTCGTCGTGCCCATGGCGACGACGAACCTGTTCACACACCCCGTCTTCAAGGACGGCGGCTTCACTGCCAACGACCGCGACGTCCGCCGGTACGCGCTGCGCAAGGTCATCCGCAACATCGACCTCGCCGTCGAGCTCGGCGCCACCACGTATGTGGCGTGGGGTGGCCGCGAGGGCGCGGAGTCGGGTGGCGCGAAGGACGTGCGGGTGGCCCTGGACCGGATGAAGGAGGCCTTCGACCTGCTCGGTGAGTACGTCGTCGAGCAGGGCTACGACCTCCGGTTCGCGATCGAGCCGAAGCCGAACGAGCCCCGCGGCGACATCCTGCTCCCGACCGTCGGCCACGCCCTCGCGTTCAT